>NZ_JAQOSR010000140.1:0-25444 GCF_046718885.1 Bradyrhizobium sp. UFLA01-814
CGTCGGCAGCGTCAGATGTGTATAAGAGACAGGCACAAGGACCCCAGTGAGAAGCGATCTTCTGCCATGCGCAAGAGCGTTTTCGAGCGAATCGGATACCGGTTCGCGCGAAGAAAACGCGTCAACCTCAGATCCTGCGCGCGTCATATGTTGCACCAAATTAATATTTGTGCAACATATGTTTCATGGCCCAGGCTCAGCCGAAACCATCGCCCCTGAACGAATTGTGCAGCGCACTGCCGTCGCTGCCGATGCGCTTGCAGGAGGTCGGCCGGTTCGTCGCCGCCAATGATTACGACGCCACCACCCGCTCGATGCGCGAGCTCGCTTCCGTCGCCGGCGCCGATCCCGCCTCATTCACCCGTCTTGCCAAGGCACTCGGCTATTCCGGCTGGGACGAATTGCGCGCCGCGCTCACCGAGGCGCGTCGGCCGGCACAGGGCTCGCCGTTCTCCGGCCGCGCCAGAAGCCGCCGCGCCGGGCCGAATGCCGATGTCAAACTGGTGCACGACAAACTGGAAGCCGAGGCCGCGGGCCTTGCGCGGATTTCAGCGAGCGCGATCGCGGAAGCCGCGCGTGCGCTGCACTCGGCTGACCGGATCTGGATATCGGGGTTTCGCAGCTGCCGCAGCGTCGCGGAACTCTTGACCTATCAGCTTCGCCTGTTCCGCCCCGATGCCGTGCAACTGGTCGGCGGCTCCGGTCCGTTCGATCTCGACCACGGCGCCTTCCGCTCAGGCGACGCCGTGGTCGTGATCGGCTTTGCGCCCTACACCCTGGTCAGCGTCGAGACGGCGCGCGCGGCGCATCAGGCGCGCGCCGCGCTGATCGCGATCGCCGACACCATCACGGCTCCGATGGCAGAAGGCGCCGATCATCTGCTGCTGTTCGAGGCCGTCTCCTCCCCCGGCTTCTTCCCGAGCCTGACCGGCGCGATCGCAGTCGCCCAGTCGCTTGCGGCCGTCGCCTTCACGCTGGGCGGCGCCGGGGCAAAGCGCAAGCTGGAGGAGACCGAGGGCCGGCTTGCCGAGATGTCGCAATACTTTGTCGAGAAAGGATGACTGTCATGGCAGCCAACAAGAGCCGCGTGATGCATCGCAGCCTGCGCGAAACCCCGCCGAAGGCAATCGGCGGCGATGGCGTCTGGCTGATCGCGGAGGATGGCCACCGCATTCTGGATTCCTCCGGCGGCGCCGCGGTGTCATGCCTCGGCCATCAGCATCCACGGATCCTTGCCGCGATCGGCAAGCAGGCCTCGAAGATTGCCTATGCACATACCGGCTTCTTCTCCTCCGAGCCTGCGGAAGAGCTCGCCGAGCGGCTGGTCGGCCACGAACCCGGCGGCCTCGGCTATGTCTATTTCGTCAGCGGCGGGTCGGAAGCGATCGAGGCCTCGATCAAGCTGGCGCGGCAATATTTCATCGAGCGCGGCGAGCCGAAGCGCGCCCGCTTCATCGCGCGCCGCCAGAGCTATCACGGCAATACGCTCGGCGCGCTGTCGGCCGGCGGCAATGCCTGGCGCCGAGAGCCCTACGCGCCGCTGCTGTCGCCCTCGTTCAGCCATGTCACGCCGGCCTTCGCCTATCACGAGAAGCGCGACGATGAATCGGAGGCGGCGTTCGTGGCGCGGCTAGCCGCCGAGCTCGAGGCCGAATTCCAGCGGCTCGGCCCCGATACGGTCGCGGCGTTCATCGCCGAGCCCGTGGTCGGCGCCACCGCCGGCTGCGTGCCGGCGCCGGAGGGTTACTTCAAGGCGGTGCGCGAGATCTGCAACCGCCACGGTGCGCTTCTGATCCTCGACGAGGTGATGTGCGGCATGGGCCGCACCGGCACGCTGCACGCCTGGGAGCAGGAGGGCATCTCGCCCGACATCCAGGCGGTCGCCAAGGGCCTCGGCGGCGGCTATCAACCGATCGGCGCGATGCTTGCCAGCGGCACGATCGTCGACACGGTGCGCAACGGCTCCGGCGCGTTCCAGCACGGCCACACCTATCTGGCGCATCCGCTCGCCTGCGCCGCGGCGCTCGAGGTGCAGAAGGTGATCGCTGAGGAGAAGCTGCTCGACCAGGTCAAGGAGCGCGGCCGCCAGCTCGAGCAGCGGCTCACCGAACGGTTCGGCAATCACCGCCATGTCGGCGACATCAGGGGCCGCGGCCTGTTCTGGGGGATCGAGCTGGTCGCCGACCGTGCCACGCGGCAGCCGTTCGATCCCAAGCTGAAGCTGCATCAGCGGATCAAGTCCGCGGCCTTCGCCGGCGGGCTCGGCTGCTATCCGTCGGGAGGCACCGCCGACGGCCAGCGCGGCGATCACGTGCTGCTCGCCCCGCCCTATATCGCGACTTCGGGCGACGTCGACATGATCGTCGAACGGCTAGGCGCTGCGGTCGACAGCGCGTTGAAGGATGTTGGTCACGGAGCATGATCCGGAAAAACGGGCGCCGGTTTTGCCGCGACAAACGCGAAGCGTTTGCGCAGGGGTCATGCTCAAACGTTAGCAGGAGGAGGAAAACATGCTGAGGGGTATCATCACTCTAACCGTTCTCGCCGCGGGCATCGCGGGCGCGAGCGCGGCGACGCTCGACACCGTCAAGCAGCGCGGCACGCTGGTGTGCGGCGTCTCGACCGGCTTTGCCGGTTTCTCTGCGCCGGACTCGCAAGGCAACTTCAAGGGCCTCGACGTCGACTATTGCCGTGCGCTTGCCGCCGGCGTGCTCGGCGATCCCGCCAAGGTGCGCTACGTCGCGCTGACCGCGCAGAACCGCTTCACCGCGCTGCAGTCGGGCGAGATCGACGTACTCTACCGCAACTCGACGCAGACCTTTCTGCGCGGCACCACGCTTGGGCTGCGGCAGGGACCGGTCAATTTCTACGACGGTCAGGGCTTTGTCGTGAAGAAGGACCTCGGCGTGAAGGAGCTGAAGGACCTCAAGGGCGCCACGGTGTGCGTCGCCCAGGGCACCACGCATGAAGTGACGCTCGGCGACTACGGCCGCGCCAACGGCATCGACTGGAAGCCGCTGGTGTTCGACCGCGTCGACACCATGTACCAGACCTTCTTCGGCGGCCGCTGCGATGCCATGACCCAGGATGCTTCCGCGCTCGCCGGCGCGGTCGCGACCGCAGCCCCGAAGGCCGATGACTATGTCGTGCTGCCGCAGACCATCAGCAAGGAGCCGCTCGGCCCGTTCACCCGCAACGGCGACGAGGTCTGGAGCGACATCATCACCTGGCTGCATTACGGCCTGATCGAGGCCGAAGAGCTCGGCGTCACCCAGGCCAATGCCGACGAGATGGCGAAGTCGCAGGTCCCGGCGATCCAGCGCCTGCTCGGCGCGTCGGGCGATCTCGGCTCGCGCCTCGGGCTCGACAACAAATGGCTGGTCGCCGCCATCAAGTCCGGCGGCAATTACGGCGAGATCTTCGAGCGCAATGTCGGCAAGGCAAGCCCGCTGAAGCTCGAGCGCGGCCTCAACGCCACCTGGAGCAAGGGTGGGTTGATGTATGCGATTCCGTTCAAATGATGACCTGAGAAATCTCGAATTTATCCCTCCCGTCATTGCGAGCGAAGCGAAGCAATCCATCGCGCCACAATAGAGAGATGGATTGCTTCGTCGCTATCGCTCCTCGCAATGACGGGGTTGATAGGTTCATAGCCTCCGACCTCGCCCCGATTGCGGGGAGAGAGCCCCTCACCCCACCCCTCTAAGAGCGAGCTTCGCTCGTCTCGACCCCGCGAAGAGCGGGGAGAGGGAGATCATTCGGCGACAGCCTCATGCGCATCACCCTCATTCACGCCCTGAAACACTCGATCGTGCCGATCGAGGCATCATTCGCACGACATTGGCCGGAGGCGCGGCTGATGAACCTGCTCGACGACAGCCTGTCGGCGGACCTCGCGCGCGACGGCAAGCTTAACGAGCGCATGACCGAGCGGTTTCTGACCATGGGCCGCTATGCTGTCGGCACCGGTGCCAATGGCATTCTGTTCACCTGCTCGGCGTTCGGGCCGTGCATCGAGGCGGTGGCGCGCGAGCACGCGCCGATGCCGGTGCTGAAGCCGAACGAGGCGATGATCGAACAGGCGGTGGCGAAGGGCCAGCGGATCGGCCTGCTCTCGACCTTTCCGCCGACGCTGGTCTCGATGCCCCCGGAATTTCCGTCACAGGTCACGCTGGTGCCGAAGCTTGCCGAAGGCGCGCTGGCGGCGCTCGACCGCGGCGACCGCGCCGAGCATGACCGCATCGTGGTCGAGGCGTCCAAGGAGCTGCGCGACTGCGATCTGATCGCGCTCGCCCAGTACAGCATGGCCCCGGCCGCCGAGCGCGTCGCTGAAGTGACCAGCCGCGAAGTACTCACGACGCCCGACAGCGCGGTCAAGAAGCTGAAGGCGATGCTGGGGATCAGCTAGGCGCGCCCATAATCGCCGGCCTCCGGCGGTGGACTGACGGCGTTGAGCCCGTAGCCGACAAACAAGTCTATCGATAGTGTGCCTCGCGGCCTCGGCGGAGACTCGTGTGACGTCCCCTTCTGCCGTCACATAAGCTTTCCAGGCTGAGGCGGCCAATTTCCGGCCGAGACGAGGGCAAACTACCGATGCGAAATACCCCTTTCCTTGCGCTTGCAGCCATCGTTGCTTTCCTCGCACCTGCCGCCGCGCAACAGGCCCCGCCTGCGTCATCGGCGAGCGCCTCCTCCGCGCAACTGACGCACAAGCTGAACGCCTATGTCGGGTGCATCAACCGTCTCTCGGCGCGCTCGTACGAATCCCGCGAACGCTACTTTTCCTGGGCCGCCAAGAATGGTCCCACCGGCAAGGAGCGGATCATCTACGGAACCTACACGATCTACGACACGTCCGACTGCAAGACGAGCGTCGCGGCTGCCAATGCAGCGGACCCGCACGACGCCGAGCTTGAAGCCGCCGCGAACGCGTATGTTGCGGCCGTCACCACGCTTGAGCCGCTGTTGAAGGAGGCGGACGACTACTACACCCAGGAAAATTACAAGGACGACAGGATGGCCAGGGGCAAGGCGCTGCATCCGCGCCTGGTCGCGGCCTGGGATGCGTTTGCCGGCGCCGACAAGGGGCTGCGCGCCGGCGTCGAGGCCATCAATGACAAGCGCGCCGCCGAGCAGCTGGCCGCGATCGAGGCCAGCGAAGGCCGCAAGTCGCACTACTATGTCGAGGCCCTGATGATCCAGGCCAAACGCGTGCTTCGCGCGCAGCAGGCCGACAAACCCGACCTCAACGCGATAACCCAGGCGCTCAACGAGTATGAGGCCACGGTGAAGGCAATGGACGAGGCCTCGGGCAAGGACGGCGACGCCAAGCTCGGCTCGATGTTCATCGGCAGCGCCAAATCATTCCTCACCACGGCGAAGCAGCTCATGCGCCGCGTTCGCGACAAGGTGCCTTACAGCTCCGGCGAGAAGATGATGCTGAGCAACGCCGGCGCCGGCTGGATGGTGGAAGGATCGCCGGCGCGGCTGATGCGCGACTACAATCAGCTCGTCGACGGCTACAACCGCGGCGCCCGCATCTGAATGACCGCGCCGGACGGAGCGATCGAGAAGCTGGAGGCGATGATTTGGGGCATGATCCCGTCATTGCGAGCCACCCGGTCGGCGCGAAGCGCCGCCGGATGACAGGCTCCGCTAAGCAATCCATCGTACGGCATAGACGGCGCCATGGATTGCTTCGTCGCTTCAGCGCAAAATTGCTTCGCAATTTTGTCGCGAGCTCCTCGCAATGACGAAGCTACCAATCAGACCGATCAGCCGCCCGCCTCATTGACGTTCAGATCGACGCCCTGCGGATCCCTAATCGTCGACACCGTGATCAGCGAGATCAGCGAGAGCACCGCGATGTAGATGCCGACGCGCCAGGACTGGCCGTAGGTGCCGATGATCCACTGCGCGATCATCGGCGCGAAGGCGCCGCCGAAAATGGCGCCGAGCGCATAGCCGATCGAGACGCCGGAATAGCGCACCTTGGCTGGAAACAGCTCGGCATAGAGCGCCGCCTGCGGGCCGTAGGACAGGCCGAGCGCGATGGTGAGGCCGACGGCGCTGACGAAGAACAGCAGCAGATTCTTGCTGTCGATCAAGAACCACATCGGCACCGCCCACAGCACCATCAGGGTGTAGCCGATCTGGAAGCAGCGCACGCGGCCGATCTTGTCGCCGAGGATGCCGCCGAGCAGCGTGAAGATGAACCAGCTCACCGCCGCTAGCGTGCCGATCAGCAGCAGCTGCTCGGACGGCATCTTCAGCGTATTGGCGCCGTAGCTGATGATGAACGCGATCAGGATGTAGCCGGCCGCATTGTTGGCCATGAAGATCAAGGCCGTGCGCAGGATTTCCTTGCTGTGATTGCGCATCAGGTCGCGCAGCGGCGCGGAGGATTCCTTGTGCCGCCGCTGCATCGCTTTGAACACCGGAGACTCTTCGACCGTGCGGCGGATCACGATGCCGACGACGATCAGCACGATCGACAGCAGGAACGGAATCCGCCAGCCCCACTCGATCATCGCCTGCTTGCCAAGCGTTGCGGTGAGCACCCACAGCACGCCGGTCGCCAGGATCATACCGAGCGGCGTGCCGATCTGCGGGAACGAGCCGAAGAAGCTGCGCTTGTCGACGGGAGCCGACTCCACCGCCATCAGCGCCGCACCGCCCCACTCGCCGCCGGCCGAGAAGCCTTGCAGGATGCGCAGGAGAATAAGGAGCGCCGGCGCCCAGGCGCCGATCTGCGCATAGGTCGGCAGCAGGCCGACCAGCGCGGTCGCCGCCCCCATCAACAGCAGCGTGACGACGAGCATGTTCTTGCGCCCGAAGCGGTCGCCGAGATGGCCGCAGACGATGGCCCCTAACGGGCGGAACAGGAAGGAAAGGCCGAGCGTCGCGAACGACACGATCTGCGCCAGCAGCGGATTGTTCGCGTTCATCGGCGCGAAGAACAGCGCGCCGAACACCAGGCCCGCCGCCTGGGCGTAGACGAAGAAGTCGTACCACTCGATGGTGGTGCCGACGAGCGTTGCGGTGAGGACCTTGCGCTCCTCATCCGACAGTTCAGCGCCGCGCGAGCGCGCGGACAGTTCGATGGACATTATGGCCTCCCAAACCCGTTCTTGAACCTGTTCTTGGCCGCGCGGGCGTGGTCGGCGGCGATGCGCCTGCCCCGCACGGATGCTGGGCGCGGGATTAGCAGAGGTTTCCGCGCCGCACGAGCAAAATAGTTGCAGTCGCAACGATATTCGGCGAATTGTGCTTTTGGCCCCGGTTCCCGACCCCGCTACCTCGGCCGCGATCGGCGGGCAGCTATCTCGAAACGCCGATTGTGCATCGCAGCAAGATCGCTACGATGCGAGGATTCCCAAGAGGTTGCTAAGTGTCTGACATCAATGCCGATGCCTGGGTTTCTTCAGGCCACCGCCCGATGGGCTTTCCGGAATTCGTCGTCGTCATCGCCTCGATCATGGCGCTGAACCCGCTGGCGATGGACATGATGCTGCCGGCGCTGCCGAACATCCGTTCCGCGTTCCAAATCGCCGACGCCAACCGCCCGCAGATGGTGCTGTCGATCTTCCTGGTCGGCTTCGGCGTCGGCCAGTTCGTGATGGGCCCGCTGTCGGACCGCTTCGGCCGCCGCCCGGTGCTGCTCGGCGGCATGACCGTCTACACCATCGCCGGCCTGCTCGCGATCATGGCGCCCTCGTTCGAGACGCTGCTGCTGGCGCGCGCGCTGCAAGGGCTCGGCACCGCGGCGACCCGCGTGATCGCGACCTCGATCGTGCGCGACTGCTACGCCGGACGCCGGATGGCGAGCGTGATGTCGCTTGCGATGATGGTGTTCATTGCGGTGCCGGTGATCGCGCCGTCATTCGGCCAAGCGGTGATGCTGCTGACGCACTGGCGCGGCATCTTCGTGCTGCTGATGATCTACGGCGTGATCGCGCTGGCCTGGAGTGCGATGCGGATGCCGGAGACGCTGCCCAGGGAGCTGCGCAAGTCGTTGGCGATCCCGGAGGTCTTGTCCGCGTTCCGCCAGACCATCACCAACCGCCAGACGTTCGGCTATGCGCTCGCCGCCGGCGGCGTGCAGGGCTCGCTGTTTGCTTTCGTGTTCTCCTCGCAGCAGATCTTCACCGAGATCTTCAAGCTCGGGCATTACTTCCCGGTCGCCTTCGCGGCCTGCGCGGTCGGCGTCGCGATCGCCGGCTTCCTCAATTCGCGCATCGTCGGCCGCATCGGCATGCGGGTGATCTCGCACGCCGCGCTGACCGGTTTCGCCGTCGTCGCAGGCGCCCTGCTGCTGGCGGTGAAGACCGACACGCTGTCGCTGCCGCTGTTCATGGTGCTGTCGGGCCTGATGATGTTCGCATTCGGGCTGATGATGGCGAATTTCACCGCGCTCGCGATGGAGCCGCAGGGCAGGATCGCCGGCACTGCGTCATCGCTGTACGGCACGATCACGACGTTGCTCGGGATCGGCGTCGGCATCACGATCGGCCAGGATTACGACGGCACCTTGCTGCCGTTCGCGAGCGGCTTCTTCCTCTGCACGCTGGCCGCGCTCGCCGTCGTCTTGGTGACGGAGAAGGGCCGGATGTTCCGGCCGCATCATCATCCGATTTGATCTTCGTAGCCCGGATGAAGCGCAGCGAAATCCGGGACGCTTTTACCTGCGGCACGAACCCCGGATTACGCGGAGCCTGTCATCGGGCGCGCGTTCGCGCGACCCGTTGGCTCCATCCGGGCTACGATCCTGACTTGACCCGCTGCTGTAGCCCGCATGAGCGCAGCGATATGCGGGGCTGCTGTTCCCGGATGTCGCTTCGCTCATCCGGGCTACGATTCTGAGGTCGCGTCAGGCTTCGCGAGTCCGTCCGACGCTGCTTTGCGCCCGGGCGGGCGCCACCGCACGCCGCGTCGCCGCAAATCCCTCCATCCCGAGTTGCCATTGCAGGCCCACGATCGCACCCTTGGTCGGCTGCAGCAGCGCGAGCGCGCCGAACAACGTCACCGGCAGCCAGATCGCCAGTTGCAGCCAGGCCGGCGGCGCGTAGTTCATCTCGAGCCACAGCAGCGCCGGCACCACGACGTGGCCGACCACTACGATGACGAGATAGGCCGGGAAATCGTCGGCGCGCTGCGGGGTGAAGTCCTCGCTGCAGACTTCACAGTGATCGGCAACCTTGAGGAAGCGGCCGAACAGATGGCCGCGCCCGCAGTTCGGGCACTTCATGGTGAAGCCGCGCCACATCGCCTTTGGCAGGGAAACCGTCTCGGTCATCGTCGTTTTCCTTTGGCCGCTGTCCTTGACCTGATCTGATGATCCATACAATATGCAATCAGACACCTACAATCAAAGACAAAGCGTCGGATTGCATGGATTGGATCCCTACAGTTTCGGAATGGCACGGCCCGATGTTCCTGCGCATCGTCGATGCGCTGGCCGCCGACATCGCGAGCGGCCGGCTGGTCCGCGGTCAGCGGCTGCCGACCCATCGCGCGTTGGCGTCAGCGCTCGATATCGATCTGACCACGGTGACTCGCGCCTATGGCGAGGCTCGGCGGCGCGGACTGCTCGACGCCCGCGTCGGCCAGGGTACGTTCGTCTCGGAGACCACCACGCGCGCCGCCTCCGACCTGCCTGCGCCCGTCAACATCGACCTGTCGATGAACCTGCCGCCGCAGCCGGTCGAGGCCAATCTCGACCTGCGCATCGCGCAGGGACTTGCGACCATCCGCTCCGAGGCCGGGTTCTCCGTCTATCTCGGCTATACCCGTCCCGGCGGCACCACCGAGGAGCGCGAGGCCGGCGCCGCGTGGCTCGCGCCGCGCGTGCCGCAGGCCTCGGCCGACCGCATCGTGATCTATCCGGGTTCGCAGGCGATCATCTTCAACGCGCTGCTGGCGCTGACATCGCCGGGCGATGTCGTGGTGACGGAGGCGTTGACCTTTCCCGGCATCAAGGCCGCGGCGGCGCGGCTCGATGTCCGCCTGGTCGGGGTTGCGATGGACGCCGAGGGCGCGCGGCCCGACGCGCTCGACGAGGCCTGCCGCAAGCACAAGCCGAAGGCGGTCTATCTGGTGCCGACGCAGCAAAACCCGACCACGGCGACGATGAGCGCGATCAGACGCAGGGCGATCGCCGATATCATCAGCAAGCGCGGCTGCGTCCTGATCGAGGACGACGTCTACGGGCCGCTCGAACCGCAAGCGGCGCCGATCGCAACCCTGATTCCGGAGCGCACCTACTACGCCGCGAGCATCGCAAAATGCATCGCGCCGGCCCTGCGCGTCGCCTATCTCCTGGCGCCCGATGCGAGCGCCGAGCAGCGCATGCGCGCCGGCATGCAGGCCACCATGCAGATGCCGCCGTCGCTGATGGTCGCGCTGGTCACGCAATGGCTGCGTTCCGGCGTCGCCGCCGACATCATCCGCGCCATCCGCAACGAGGCAGCGGCGCGCCAGCAGCTTGCGACCCGCTTCCTCAAAGGCGTCACTTACGCGGCGCGGCCGGCGAGCCATCATCTCTGGATGCCGCTGCCGAAACATTTCGACGGCACGGACCTGTTGTCGCATCTGATGCGCAACGGCCTCGCCGTGGTCGGCGAAGACGCCTTTGCGGCGGGCGAAGCCGCGCCGCGCGGCCTGCGCGTCTCGCTGGGCGCCGCGCGCAACCGCGCCGAGCTGAGCCAGGCGCTGCAGGTGCTGTCGAATGCGGTGCGCACGCCGGTCGGTGCTACCCAAATCGTATAATTCCGGCGATCGCCGGGAATAAATTCGCTCCAAAATGATTATGGTGCGCGGGGGCGCACGCCGTTAAAACTCTGCTCTCAGGGCATCAGGCAGGGGCAGGCTTTTCAATGTCATGCGGATATGATCGGGCAGTCCACCGTGCTGTGCTGACGCTTCGCGGGGCAGTGACCGCGATCGGTTGTCTTGCAGTTGTCATATCGGGCGCGGCGCGCGCCTCCGATGCCCCTGCCCCGGTGCCGGAAAAACTCGAACGCATCACCTCATTCTTTGACAACGAGGTTGCGACAGGAAAAATTCCTGGCGCAGTCATCCTGATCCAGCAGCACGGCAAGCCGGTCTATCTAAAGACCTTCGGCTATCGCGACGTCACGACCAAATCGCCGATGCGGCCGGACACGATGTTCGCGCTGCATTCGATGACCAAGCCGATCACCAACACCGCCGCGATGATGCTGGTCGACGAGGGCAAATTGTCGCCGCAGGATCCGCTGTCGAAATACATCCCGGCCTTCGCCGACGTGAAGGTCGCCATCGAACCGGATGGCGGGAACGATCCGGCCAAGGTGGAGCTGGTGCCGCCGATCCGGCCAGTGACCATTGAAGATATCATGCGGCACACTTCGGGTATCACCTACGAATATATCGGCGCCGACTGGATCCAGAAGATTTACCGCGCAGGCCACCTGTTCGACGGGAAATTCGACAACAAGGAATTCGTGGCGCGGCTGGCCAAGCTGCCGCTGTCGCGGCAGCCCGGCACGCTGTGGCGTTACGGTCATTCCACCGACGTGCTCGGCCGGGTGATCGAGATCGTCTCGGGCAAGACGCTCTATCAGTTCGAGAAGCAGCGCATCTTCGATCCCCTGGGGATGAACGACACCACATACGTGCTCGACGCCGAGACCGAACGGACGCGGCTGGCGGAGCCGCTGCCCTCGGACACGATCCTGATCGAGGGAGAGAACGACCGGCGCGCGCATCCGGAGTGGGAATCCGGCGGCGGCGGCCTGGTATCGACCATCCTCGACTATGCGCGCTTCGCGCAGATGCTGCTCAATGGCGGCGAGCTCGACGGCAAGCGCTATCTCAGCCCCGCAGCCTTCAAGGCCATGACGACGGACCATATCGGGCCGGGCTCCGGCGTCGGCCGCGACTACTGGTACTTCCCCGGCGACGGCTTTGGCTATGGCTACGGCATTGCCGTGCGCACCGATCCCGGCATTGCCAAGCCGCCACCGCCAGGCTCGATCGGCGAGTTGAAGTGGGACAGCGGCAGCGGCACCTATTTCGGCGTCGATCCGAAGCTCGACATGATCTACATCATGCTCGAGCAGACCCAGAACGAGCGCCAGCGCATCACGCCGGCGTTCCGCAAGCTGGTCTACGACGCGTTCAGCCCGGATTGAGTTCCCTCACCTTCGTCTATTGCCGCGAACCGTTTCCTGCCTGCGCCGTGCTGCGGCCGCGATCAGGCTCGCGGTGCATTCGTTGCAGACGAACGCACACTCATCCGTAAACAAGCAAATCCGTGCATCGAGGCCAACCGCATCATCGTCGACGATCCCCTCGATAATGCCACCGCAGCACACGCATTGGTGGTGCGACGTCAATTCTCGTTCCATGACGCGCTCTCCAGCCATCGCAGCCTCCCTCTCTGCTGCTTCCCTCACGCTATATACTATCGTATATATCGAGACGACAAGGCAGGCGGGTGAACAATCCGGTCGGGAACCCTGCAGACAACAACCATCGACCGGAGACGATCGCCAAGAAAATCCTGCCTGGTCCAACCAGGTTCATTGAGGAAACGCGATCATGATAAAAAACAATGGCGACGCGGGACGTCCGCGCGCAACGGGAGAACTGCTCAAGATCCGCCGCGCATCGCTGCTGAGCGCTGCGGCCATCATCCTCGCGCTCGGTGCGGCCGGCGCAGTGCGCGCCGAAACGGCTCCGGTCGGCGTTCCCGACAAGAGCTTTCCGGAGAGCGTGACCTCGACCTCTGACGGAACGCTTTACGTCGGCAGCTTCAACCATGGCGGCGTGACGAAGGTCTCGGGCGGCAAGGCCGAGCAACTGGTCAAGCCGGGCGCCGCCGACAGCCGCTCGACGCTCGGCGTTCTCGCCGACGAGAAGAGCGGCACGCTCTATGTCTGCTCCAACGACATCAGCGCGATGGGCGTGGCGGGGCCAAGCGACACCAAGGGCGCCTGGCTGAAAACCTTCGATCTCAAGAGCGGCGCCCCAAAGGGCAGCTTTGCCTTGAGCGATCCGAAATCGTTCTGCAACGACATCGTGGTCGGTGCCGACGGCACCGCCTATGTGAGCGATTCCTTTGCGCCGTTCGTCTACAGCCTGAAGCCGGGCGGCACGGCGCTGGCGACGTTCGCGACCGATCCGCAGCTCGCGCCCGCCAAGGACGGCGTCGGGCTCGACGGCATCGCGATCGGCGCCGACGGCAATCTTTACGTCACGACCTTCATTCCGGCCAAGCTGTTCAAGATCGAGATGAAGGACGGCAAGGCCGGCGCCGTGACCGAGCTGAAGCCGTCGCGGCCGCTCGACCACGCCGACGCGCTGCGTGCCCATGGCGGCGGCTTCCTGCTGATCGAGGGCAACGGCAAGCTCGACAAGGTCACGGTGAAGGGCAGCGAGGCCACCATCGACACCATCAAGGATGGCCTCGCCGAACCGGTGTCGGTGACGCAAGTCGGCGATGTCGGCTGGGTCGCCGAAGGCAAGCTGTCCTACGTGATCGGCGACAACAAGGGCAAGGACCCCGGCCCGTTCAAGCTGACGCCGATCGCGCTGCCGAAATAGCGGCGGGCATATATTTAGCCGCGTCATTGCGAGGAGCGATAGCGACGAAGCAATCCATCTGGCCGCGTATGCGGTAGCGATGGATTGCTTCGCTTCGCTCGCAATGACGGGGATGGGTCGCGGCCCTTCGCCTCAAGCACAGACGTCTCTGGAATACTGGGTCACCCGCATGCGCATGCGCGGGTGATGACACCGCGTGGTGTGACACCTTATCGAGAACCATCCTCATCGTCGTCCCTGCGAAAGCAGGGACCCATAACCACAAATGCCAATTGTTGGTCGATGCTGGAACGACGAGTCCCTTCAACAAGATCCGCCGCGGCGTATGGGTCCATGCTCCCGTGCGCAATTGCGCACCAGGCAGGGACGACGTGTTGGAGGAGCCCCGGACTCATATCACAATTTCTGAATAATGGAAGAATACCGCTGATTTGCCCGACGAGTCAAGTTGCCGTGTCCGCCGGCAGCCACCGGCTCCTTTGCATGGGGTTGTTTTCGATATTTTGGCAGTCGCCCCTGCGACGCGGCACCGACCGATGCGGTCGCACCGCCGTCACCATGTCATCTGCTAGATCACATAGAACCCATGCGTGCCGTCGCGGCGCAGCTGCTCGACCAGGCCGTACTCCCAATCGAGATAGGCCTGCATCGCCTGCTCCGCGACGCCGGTGCCTTCATAGGGTCGCCGATAGCGGTGCGCGGGATCGGGCCGCGGCACGATGCGCGGTGGCCCGACTTCGAGCCGGCCGTCATAGCCGCCGTCGAGCACATAGACCTCCCAGCCCATCTGCGCGAACCAGGACGCCGTCATGTCGGCGCGGATGTTCTTGTCGTCGCTCAGCACGATGCGCGCGCCGCGCACGGGCGCGGCCATGTCGATTTCCTGCACCAGCTGGCCGCCGGCATAGTGGCGGAAGCCGGCAAGGTGACCGGCCGTGTATTCCTCGGCATCGCGCACGTCGAAGCGATACAGCGTACGGTGCGCGTCCTCGTCCAGCGCGGCGAATTCATCGATCCCGATGTGACGGACGCCGGCGCGATAGGCGACGTCGCGCGCATTGTCGCCTGCGCCCTCAAACGGACCGATGCCGCCGCGCTTGCCGGCGCCGTGCTCGAGATCGTGCTTCGCCAGCGTCCAGCCGATCGTGCCGTTGCGCAGCGCGCGCACCTTGTTGGGCAGTCCGGCATTGATCAGGGATTGCGTGCCGATGATCGAGCGGGTGCGGCCGGCGCAGTTGACGATGATGGTGGTGTCGGGATCCGGCGCGGCGCCGCCGGCGCGCAGCACCAGCTCGGCGCCAGGCACGCTGACCGAGCCCGGGATGTTCATGGTGGCGTATTCGTCGAAGCGGCGGACGTCGAGGATCGCAATGTTGGCCTTGTCCGAGATCAGCGCGGCGACCTCGTCGGCGCTCAGCGACGGCGTGTGCCTGCGCGACTCGACCAGCTCGCCGAACGCCTTGGCGTAGGAATTGACGTCCTCGAACACCTCGTAACCGGCCGCCTTCCAGCCCTGCAAGCCGCCCGCAAGCGCAGCAACGTCGCTATAGCCCAGCGCCCGCAACTGGTCGGCCGCGGCGACGACCAGCCCCTCGCCGTTGTCGTAAAGGACGATCGGCACGTCCTTGCGCGGCAGTCGCAGCTCGGCTTCGAGCGCGATCCGGCCGGCCGCCATGTTGGCGGCGAACAGCGGATGGCCGGTGGCGAATTCCGCTTCATGCCTGACGTCGAGCAGCGCGATCTCCCGGCGCAGCAGCAGCGTTGCGCGGATGTTCTGGGGCGTGACGGAAACAAGTGTCATGGAATGCTGGCCTCGGCAGGAAACGGGCAGGCTTGCTCTAGGCCGAAATCGCGCCTCGTCAATAGCTTTAACCGGCCCGCAACCCCGATCTCCGGGAGACCGGGTTCGGGGAACGAAAGCTCGCCATCCGCTTTGCTCAACCGGGATGCACTTGCTACGTTCCCAATCGGCCCCGTTGGCGCCCGATCAGGCCTTCCGGACAAGAGAAGGCAGCGGGGCCGCGCCTGAAGTTCTGGGAGGATGACCATGAGATCAGTCGGAAATGAACCCTTGTCGCGTCACGCCCTCGCCTATGTTCTGGCCGGCGGACGCGGCAGCAGACTTCAGGAGCTCACCGACAGGCGCGCCAAGCCGGCGGTGTATTTCGGCGGCAAATCCCGCATCATCGACTTCGCGCTCTCCAACGCGGTGAACTCCGGCATCCGCCGCATCGCGGTAGCGACCCAGTACAAGGCGCACAGCCTGATCCGGCATCTGCAGGGCGGCTGGAACTTCTTCCGTCCGGAGCGAAACGAGAGCTTCGATATCCTGCCCGCAAGCCAGCGCGTCTCGGAGACCAACTGGTATCTCGGCACGGCGGATGCGGTGTACCAGAACATCGACATCCTCGAGGCGCATGGCACCAAATACATTCTGGTGCTCGCGGGCGACCACATCTACAAGATGGACTACGAGGTGATGCTGAAGCAGCATGTCGAGAGCGGCGCCGACGTCACGGTCGGCTGCCTCGAAATGCCGCGTACGGAATCCAGCGGCTTCGGCATCATGCATATCGACGAGTCCGGCCTGATCCAGTCCTTCCTCGAGAAGCCGGTCGATCCGCCGCCGATGCCCGGCAAGCCCGACAAGTCGCTCGCCAGCATGGGCATCTACGTGTTCGACTCGCAATTCCTGTACGATGAATTGCGCCGCGATGCCGCCGATCCGAATTCCAACCACGATTTCGGCAGGGACATCATCCCCTATATCGTCAAGCACGGCCGGGCCGTGGCGCATCAGTTCAACGATTCCTGCGTCCGCTCCGGCGACGATCCGCGCTCCTACTGGCGCGACGTCGGCACCGTCGACGCCTATTGGGGCGCCAACATCGATCTCACCGATGTCGTGCCGGAGCTCGATCTCTATGACCGCACCTGGCCGATCTGGACCTATGCTGAGATCACCCCGCCCGCCAAGTTCGTGCATGACGAGGACGGACGGCGCGGCCAGGCGGTGACCTCGCTGGTCTCGGGCGCCTGCATCATCTCGGGCGCGGCGCTCCGGCGCTCCCTGCTGTTCACCGGCGTGCACGTCAATTCCTACGCCAATATCGAGAATGCCGTGATCATGCCCTATGTGAATGTCGGCCGCGGAGCGCGGCTCAGAAACGTCGTGATCGATCGCGGGGTGCGGATTCCGGAAGGACTCGTGGTCGGCGAGGATCCCGAGTTCGACGGCAAGCGTTTCCGCACCACCGAACAAGGCGTCACGCTGATCACACAGTCGATGATCGACAGGCTGGGGACATGACGCCCATCCGCGTCCTCGCAGTCGCCTCGGAAGTCTACCCGATCGTCAAGACCGGCGGCCTCGCCGACGTGGTCGGCGCGCTGCCGGCGGCGCTGAAGCAGCACGGCGTCACGACGCGGACGCTGGTGCCCGGCTATCCCGACGTGCTCAAGGCGCTGGCTTCGGCCGAGACGCTGCTGCACTGGCCGGAATTCTACGGCGGGCCGATCCGCGTGCTCGGTGGCAGCCATGACGGCCTCGATCTGTTCGCGCTGGACGCGCCGCATCTCTATGCGCGGCCCGGCAATCCCTATGTCGGCCCGGACGGACGCGACTGGCCGGACAACGGCATCCGCTTTGCCGCGTTGTCGCGGATGGCGGCGGAGATCGGCCAGGGCGCGATCACCTCCTTCGTCCCCGACATCGTACATGCGCATGACTGGCAGGCGGGCCTCGCTCCTGCCCTCCTGCATTATGCCGGGCAACCGCGCCCCGGCACGGTGATGACCGTGCACAACCTCGCCTACCAAGGCCAGTTCTCGCCGGACATGCTTGCCGCGTTCGGCCTGCCGGGCGAATCCTACGCGCTGCACGGCGTCGAATATTACGGCACCATCAGCCTGTTGAAGGCCGGCCTGCAATTCGCCGACCGCATCACCACGGTGTCGCCGACCTATGCGCGGGAGATTCAAAGCGAAGAGGGCGGCATGGGGCTTGGCGGCCTCTTGCGCGAACGCGCCGACGTGCTGAGCGGCATCCTCAACGGCATCGACATATCAGTGTGGAATCCGGCCACCGATCCCGACATCGCGGCACGCTTCAGCGCCGAGCGGCCGGCGGAGCGCGCGGTGAACAAGGCGGCGCTGCAGCGGCGCTTCGGGCTTGATCCCACGCCGGATGCGATGCTGCTCGGCGTCATCAGCCGGCTGTCATGGCAGAAGGGCCTCGACCTTCTGCTCGAGAACATCCCGACGCTGCTCGGCGAAGGCATCCAGCTCGCGCTGCTCGGCAGCGGCGATCACGACCTGCAGGATCGCTACGCCGCGCTGGCGCACGACAATCCCGGACGAATCGCGGTCGTGATCGGCTACGACGAGGCGCTGGCGCATCTGATCCAGGCCGGCGCGGACGCGCTCGCGGTGCCGTCGCGCTTCGAGCCGTGCGGCCTCACCCAGCTGTGCGCGCTGCGCTACGGCGCGGTCCCTGTTGTCGCCAATGTCGGTGGCCTTGCCGACACCGTGCTCGACTTCGACGACGTCGCGATCACCGGCGATGCGCCGACCGGCGTCAAGTTCGCACCCGTAACCTCGGATGCGCTTGCCCATGGCTTGCGCAAGGCGAACCTGCTGTTCAACGACAAGGTGACGTGGCGCCGGCTACAGCAAGCCGGCATGGCCACCGATGTCTCCTGGCACAATCGCGCCGGCCGCTACGCCGCGCTCTATCGCGAGCTCGCGACGACGCGGCGCTAAGCCCCCCGATCAGTTCAGGAGATCGCAGGACGCGACGCGGTTGATGTCGGCCAGGCGCCGGTCTGGATTTCCCTTGAGATCAAGGCTTGCGACGAGATCGAGCAGCCGGCCATAGGCGCGGTCGGCGACCGCGACGGGCAGCGGCTCCTCGTCGAAAGTTTCGACGTAATTGCCGACGAGACCGCTCAGCAACCGGCAAACGCCGCGTTGCTCCGGGTCGTCCCTGCCGAGGATCTCGAGTTTTTGCTGGAAGGTCCTGAAGGTTCGCAACCCATGGGGCTGTTGCGAAAGCCAATTGTGCAAATCAGGATACAGATCGGTCATATCAGCCTCTTCAAAATGGAGAAGAAGCTACCGGCTTATACAGCCGATCACGGTTCCGCGCCATCGCAATTTTTGCATGCATCCCCTGCCCTGCCGCGCAGGCCGTGTCATTGGACTGGCACGTCCTGCGACTAGAGTCGCGCGAGCGCCGGCAAAATTCTGTAGCGCGCGATCTCGTGCGGATAGTCGCCGCGATTGGCGAGCAGCACGATGCCGAGCCTGCGCGCAGGCACCAGCCCGACATAGGCTGAGGCGTTATTGAGACCACCCGGCTTGTCGATCACGGTGACGCCGTCCAGCCGCACATGCTCCCACGCCATCGCCTGGCCGAACTTGTCGTCGACGCGAAAGCTCTCACGCTCGGTCATCTGCAAGGCCGCGCGCAATTCGGGATCGATCACCGCGCCGTCGAGGCAGGCGCCCAGCAATATGCCGAGATCGCGCGCCGATGAGAACATCTGGCCGGTGCCTGGAAAATCATAATAGCGTTGCTGATTGCCGGGCGGACCGATCGCCGTGCCGTCGTGGGAGTAGCCCTGAACCACACGCTGCATCATCTCGGGCGCCATCCTCGCGCGGTCGTCCTCGCTGCGGTTTGGAACGAAAGTCGACGTCATGCCGAGCGGCTTGAGGATACGGCTCCCGATCAACGTCGCGATCGGCATGTCATAGCGCCGCTCCAGTACCAGTTGCAGCAGGACATAGCCGGCATGGCTGTAGATGCGCTGCTTGCCCGGCTGCTCTCCTGCCGGTGGCGTCCATGCATTGAGCATCGCGATGAACTGATCACGGCTGAAGGTCCCGACCGGCCATGGCGGATGATCGGTCGGCAGCAGCAGCCCGGACGTATGATTGACGAGCTCGCCGATGGTAACGCGGCTGACGTAGTCCCCGTGCAATTCGGGCAGATATTTGTTGACAGGATCGTCCAGCCGCAATTCGCCGCGCTCCGTGCCGAGCGCGACCAGCGTCGCCTCGAACAGCTTGCGCAACGAGGCGAGATTGAACAGCGTGTCCGGGGTGATCGGTCGCTTCGATGCAGCGTCAGCGAAACCGTAGTTGAAGAAGGTGACCCGGCCGCCGGCATAGACCGCCGCCGCGAGGCCGCCTGGGTCGGCCGCAGTCGCGGTCGGCGCGAGTTCCGTCGTGACGATGTCCCTGATCTGCGCATCCATGTCGGAATCCGCGCGCGCCACCCCGAGCGCGCTAACAGCGACGACGAGCAGGACGGCCGCGATCCGGACGGTGAGCCATTGTCTCATGAAGAACGAAATCAGGACGATGTTGCGATGTGACCCGCGAGCGAGTCTGTTCACCATCGAGAGATGGCGACATCACGATCCTAGCGGTGGAACCGATGCGCCCGAATTCACGATTGCGCGTCTTGCGCCGTTACCATCCCGGCCGGGACGGGGCGGCCCGATCGCTTGTTCCGGTGGTCACTTCCGGAAGCCGCGATCGCGACCGCCCTCCCACTCCAGCCACGGTGCGGGAACTGCAATCGAACAAAAAAATGCGGGACGTTTGAAAATGACGGGAGTGGGCTTCGACGAAAAGGCAAGATCGGCGCTTGCCGATCGGGCCAAGGATATTTCTGACTTCGTCACATTCCGCTCCCAACCGGGGACGTTTCTTCCTAGCAACAATTCGTCAATCGAAGGTTGCATAAGCCGATTGGATTCGATTTTCAAGACACGGTCGTCCGCGACGTTTTGTCCTGTTCCAGATGCCGGATGCGCGCGATGCCTCGTTAAACATCGATTAACCATCGATCGCGTCGCGCGAGACCTATGTGGCGCGCGAGCGGATGATCGACCGCGGCAACGACGCCAACAGCAGCACGAGACAGACGCAGAGCAGCACGATGTCCTTGAACAGGAACTCGCCGGCCAGGTTCCAGGCCATCGGATCGGTCGACAAGCTCCATTTGACCACCCCCGGCGTCGTGAAGAAGAACGACCACGTCACCGCAAAGGTGATGACGCCCATCAGCGCGCCGATCGCCGAGAGAAGCGGGCTGAACGCGCCGGCGGCGAGCAGGACCGCAATGCCGAACTCGGCCACCCCGAGCACATAGGCCTCGCCCCGGAGACCGAACACCGACAGCCACGAGATGAACGGGCTGTTGCTGATGAACACCGCGATGCCTTGCGCCGATTGCAGCGTGAATTTCTGCATCCCGAACGACACGAAGATCACGACCATGACCCAGCGCAGGATCGCGAGCGCTCTATAAGACCCCTCGCCCTGTTCGGCGATGTTGAACGACAGATTCATGTGGATGCTTCTTCCCTCGCTCCGATGCCATCATCAGCCGCTGTTGCGGGCTTGTTGGCAGGTCTACGCAGCGCGCCGCACAGGCGTTACGCGCGGGACAACGTCTCGGCCTTCACGATGATGTGCAGATGAGATGAGGAACGATGCGAGAGATGCCTTCGGCGCGAATCCGCAAAGTGCGCCGCATCGGCCTCAGGCGCGCTGGCGGAGCGGCCGCGCGGCGTCCTTTCCCGGCACCGGCATGGTGAAGCCGTACAGGAACAGGTCCACCACCATGTCGGCGAACTCCCCTGGATCGATCCCGCCCTTCGGATCGTACCAAGTGTGGCTGAAGTTCAGGATGCCGAACAGCATCATGCTGTAGATTTTCTTGGTCCGCTTGACGATCTTGCCTTCCTTGTCGAGCTTGACCAGCAGATCCGAGACCGTGTCGACGAGCTGGCGCTCCAGCGCCTTGATCGCATCCTGCTCGGTCTCGCCGAGGAACGAGAGGTCGTTGAGGATCACGCGCTGCTCGTCGCTCGAACGCGCATTCAGCGCGACGATGGCCTGGATCGCCGCGCGGAACTGCTCCAGCGTCGTCGCCTTCGCGGCCATCGCGGCCTCGACGTCGGCGATCATCTCGCGGATATGGGCGTCGAGGATCGCGAACAGGATCGCTTCCTTGGAATCGAAATAATGGTACAGCGCGCCGCGCGACAGCTTGCAGGCATCCGCAAGGTCGGCGATCGAGGCACGCATATAGCCCTGCCGCGCGAACAGGCCGCAGGCGGTGGTGAGAATGTTCCGCTGAATCTCGTCGTAATTCTCTGAGCGCGTCCGCGCCATTGCCGTCTCTCTCGTGCACCATCGGCGCCGCCGGAATCGGGCGACTGCCGTCTCTCTATACTACCGCCGCCGCCCGCTCTCCTCCCCTTTGCGGGCACCATCCACCAGAACTCTTCGATCACCCACCATGACGCGACCTGCGTCAAAAAATAATTTGAACGACCGGTCGGATTATATTAGACTGCCTTCCATCAAGCAAGCGGATTGCGCACGCCGGGACTAACCCGGCGGCATCGCGGGAGGTTGCGCGTGGATTCTCAGAGGATCGATGCTGTCGTGATCGGAGCCGGTGCCGGCGGGCTGTGCGCCGCGGCGCGCCTTGCCCATGGCGGGTTGCATACGCTCGTCATCGACGACAAGGACCGGCTCGGCGGCCGCGCCTCGACCGAGGAGATCGACGGCTTCAAGGTCAATATCGGGGCGATCGCGATCGAGTTCGGTGGCGTGTTCGAGGAAACCTTCCACACCGTCGGCGCCCCGCTCGACATCCGCGCGCCAGAGCCCGCGAGCTCGTTCTTCATCGACGGCAAGGTGATCGATGTCGGCCGCGGCGGCTGGTCGCTGCTGCTCGGCCAACTGACCAAGCAGGCCTCGCGTATCCTGGAGAAATTCGCCGACGCCCGCTCCGGCAACCTGCCTGACGGGCGGCAATCGACCGAGGACTGGCTGAAGGGCTACACCAGCAACGCCACCGTGCATGCGCTGTTCCGCAATCTCTGCGCGGCGATCTTCGCCTGCAACGCCGCGGAGCTGCCGGCCCGCGCCTTCCTCACCTATTTCACCAGCAAGGGCGCCTTCAAGAAGTTCGGCTTCTGCCCGCAAGGCACGATCGGCGTCTGGAACAGCCTCGGCAACGCTGTCAGGCGCAATGGCGACATCTGGCTGCAAACGCCTGCGACCACGATTCACACCGCCAACGGCAAGGTCGAGGGCGTCACCGTGCTCAGGAATGGCGAGCGGGTACGGATCGACACCGATCTCGTGATCAGCAATGCCGGGCCAAAGGCCACGGTCGCGCTTGCCGGCAGCGAGGCGTTCCCGGCGGATTATATCGCCCGGGTGAAGAACGACCTGCGCCCGGCCGCCAACATCGTCATCAATGTCGCGAGCCGCGAGCCGCTGATCAATCATCCCGGTATCGTCACCTTCGGCAAGACGCGCCGGCTCTGCAACATGGCCAACCTCTCTGCCACTTGTCCGGAATTGGCGCCGCCCGGCTGGCACCTCTACGTCGCCTATGCCGTGCCGGTGCCCGCGCTCGGCGATTTCGATGCGGACGCGGAGGTCGCGCTCGCGCTCGAGGACCTGCGCGAACAGTTCGCGAATTTCGACCAGGCAAAAATCCTCTCGATCCGGGTGATGCGCGACGACTGGCCGGCACAACGCAGCTGCGCCGGCTACGATCTGCCGCGCGAGACCGGCGTCGATGGCCTGTGGTGCGTCGGCGACGCGGTGAAGCAATATGGCAATGGCGGCACCCAGGCCTGCGCCGAGACCGCGAAGCTCGTCACCGATGCCATCCTCGCCGCGCGTCCGCGCTTGTCGGCCGGCCGGGTCTGAGCCAGATGCCGACGACCATCCCGCATCCGATGCCGCAAGCAGCGCCAGAGGCCATGCCGGCGCAGGATTGCCTGCTCGAATTCCGCAACATCCGGATCGTCTACGACAATGCGATCGAGGCGATCCGCGACGTCTCGATCGCGGTGCCCGAGGGCAGCATCGTCGCCCTGCTCGGCTCCAACGGCGCCGGCAAGTCGACGCTGCTGAAGGCGATGTCCGGCATCCTCTATACCGAGGAAGGCGTGATCGAGAACGGCAGCATCCGCTTCCGCAATGACGAGGTGCATCGCCTTGCGCCGGACGAGCTGGTCCGCCGCGGCATCGTGCAGGTGCCGGAGGGCCGCCGCGTGTTCGCGGCACTCACCATCGACGAGAACCTGCAAATGGGCGGCTACACCAGGACCAGCGCCGAGGCGCGCGAGCGCCGCGACAAGGTGTTCGCGCTGTTTCCGCGGCTATATGAGCGGCGCGACCAGATCGCCGGCTACATGTCCGGCGGCGAGCAGCAGATGCTCGCGATCGGCCGCGCGTTGATGACTGATCCCGTGCTACTGGCGCTCGACGAGCCGTCACTCGGCCTCGCGCCGCTGATCATCGACCGCATCTACGAGGTGATCGTCCGGCTGCGCGACGAACTGAAGATGACGGTGCTGCTGGTCGAGCAGAACGCGCAGCGCGCACTCGATATCGCCGACTACGGCTACATCCTGGAGACCGGCCGCGTCGTGCTCGACGGCACGGCAGCGAGGCTCACCGCCAACGAGGACGTCCAGGAATTCTATCTCGGCGTCTCCTCCGCCGGCCGCAAGAGCCTGCGCGACGTCAAGCATTACAAGCGCCGCAAGCGGTGGCTGTCGTGACCGCGCTGCTCACGGTCGAAAACCTCTCAAAGCGCTTCGGCGGCCTGCAGGCAGTCGCCGATGTCAGCCTGCGCGTCGCGCCCGGCGAAATTTGCAGCGTGATCGGTCCGAACGGCGCCGGCAAGACCACGCTGTTCAACATGATCTCGGGCGTGCTGCGGCCGAGCGGCGGCCGCATCAGCTTCGACGGCATCGACCTCTCAACGATCTCGCCGTGGAAATTCGCCGCGGTCGGTATCGGCCGCACCTTCCAGAATCTCGCGCTGTTCAAGCACGGCACCGTGGTCGAGAACATCCTGACCGGCCGCCACACCCATCTGCGCTCGACCGTGCTCGATGCGGTGTGGTTTTACGGGCGTACCCGCAAGGAAGAGATCGCGGCACGGCAGCGTGTCGAACACATCATCGAATTCCTCGAGATCGAGCACATCAGGGACGCCGTGGTCGGCACGCTATCCTACGGCCAGCAAAAACGTGTCGAGCTTGCCCGCGCGCTGGCCTGCGAGCCGAAGCTGTTGCTGCTCGACGAGATGGTCTCCGGCATGAACCAGGAGGAGACCGAGGACATCGCGCGCTTCGTGCTCGACATCCGCGACGAGCTCGGCATTACCGTCGTAATGATCGAGCACGAGATGCGCATCGTGATGGACATCTCCGACCGCGTCCATGTGCTGAATTTCGGCCGCAAGATTGCCGAAGGCACGCCCGGTGAGATCAGGCACGATCCGGCGGTCGCGGAGGCCTATCTCGGCGGTCAGCGCACTGAAGCGATGACAAAGGCGGGCGCTTGATGTCGACGCTGGACAGCCTGCGCACCGCTCATCCGCCGCTGCAAGCGAGCGCGCCGCGGAATCCGCCGGCGACCGGCGCCGACGCGTTCCAAACCGCGCTTGCGGATGCCGCCATCACCATCCCGCAATTGCTGCGGCAGCGCGCCGCCATGCACGGCGAGGCGCTGGCGCTGCGCGAGAAGGATTACGGCATCTGGAATCCCTATTCCTGGCGGCACTATTACGACACCGCGCGCGCGGTGGCGCTTGGCCTGCTGTCGCTCGGCATCAAGCCGGGCGACCGGATCGCCATCGCCGGCGAGAACACGCCGGAATGGTTTTACGCCGATCTTGGTGCGCAGATGATCGGCGCGGTCGCGGTCGGCATCTATCCGACCAATCCCTGGGTCGAGCTGCAATATATCGTCAAGCATTCGGGTGCCCGCATCGTCGTCACCGGCGACCAGGAGCAGACCG
>NZ_JAQOSR010000141.1:0-24734 GCF_046718885.1 Bradyrhizobium sp. UFLA01-814
CATTCCTCCAGCGGCACGCAAATTGCTGGGATGAGGAGCCAAGAGCCGCCACAAGGAAAGCGGCGCGATAGCTCTCGTTTGGGGTTCCCGATGAAGCCGAGACTAGCCCAGTTGATTCTGATCGTTGCAGCTCTGATGCTGCTCACGCTCGGAAGCGCTGGAGCGCTGAACACTAATGGACCGATCACAGCGCGGCTTACGCTACCCGCCCGGGAAAATTGCAGCGCCGTTTAGACCGAAGATCCAACGTGAGGCCCTGGTGAGCCACGGCGCCAGCCGACTGTTCCACAGCCAGAGTATGCGGTGCGTCGGAAAAGCTCGAAAGGAACGATGCACGCCGCTAACCGCGCACGCGCGGGGCGCCCTCCAGGTATGGCTCAAAGAGCCTGCCCGCCATGGCGCAAACGCGTTATTCCCCAATATGCACGGTGGTCGGCTTAGCGCCGACAGCGTTCAGTCGCTTCTCGCCAAGCATGTGCGTGTCGCCGGCGAGAGATGTCCGTCATTAGCGCCCAAGCGGGTGTCGCCGCACGTGCTCAGGCACAGCGCGGCGATGGAGCTGCTGCACGCCGGCGTCGATTGCTCGATAATTGCGCTGTGGCTCGGTCATGAGTCGATCGAAACAACGCAGACCTACCTGGATGCAATTTCGCACTCAAGGAAGCAGCTCTCGCAAAGCTCAATCCGTACGATCACCGCAAGCGAATCCGCTTCCAGCCAAGTGATCGCCTGCTCGCCTTCCTTGAGGCGCTGTAAGACGCCAGACTCTGCCGAATGGGACCGGGGCCACGACTGCTCGATCAGCTGCAAGTGCGCGCAAATGACGGGTTCCTCCCAAAACCATTCGGCATAGTTCGGCAGTCGGCATAAACCTGCAAGATGAACAACGTTGATCCGCAAGCCTGGCTCGCTGACGTGCTGGCCAGGCTCCCAGATCACCCCGTCAACAGTGTCGCCGACCTACTCCCGTGGAATTGGAAGGCGACCCGACGGTCCAAGGCCGCTGCCGCCTGAGCGCCACGGCTGACCGGCGCGCCTGCCCGGGGTGCTGACCGGATGCGTACCAATCAGCGCCCATTCCGCATCGGTCAGATCGGTTGCGTAGCGCAGTCCGTTGCGCGGATGCTTAACCCGAGTGATTTTGGTCCACGGTATCGTGCCTTCCCTCGAATCTTCGCAAATCCGAATGAATCACAGCCGGATCGAAATCACTCACTTATCTTTCGGTCAGGCTCTCTGCTTGCTTTTGCTTGCGGAGCCGAACAAAGCTCTCCGTAACAAGCCTTTTCACCCTTGTAGTTGGCTAGGGCCTGGAGCAACCGAGGTACGTAGAGCTGCTTCCTGTCGTTCTGCATAGACTTCGGATCCTCCGCCGATTTCAGTGCCAGCTCCACCAACTCGATCGCGCGTTCCTTGTTGCCGCTCTCGTAAAAATACTGAGCGACTGCCTCATATGCCTGCAACTTGTAGTAGCCGTCTTGCGGGAAATTTAGCGCCAAGATGTGTTCGGAGAGATCCCTACCCATCGCAAAGCGCTCGGCTCGCGGGAGATGGGATGTGTCAATCGTCGGATCGAAGAGTTCGCTTATAGCTATAGTCATCCACTCCTGGGATCTTTGGTCGATCGCGTCGCGAATCAATTGGCCCATGGCCGGCAGGCCCGTCCGAATGTCGCGCATTTTGTGAAGCAATAGATGGACATGAAGCCTGCGGAATACGAGTTGATTGGGCATCAAGCCAAGGCCCTCTTCAACGGCCGAGAACGCGGCTTTCCAATCCTTCGCCTTCATTGCCGGCTGAAGTTTGGCGAAAATTGGCTTGATCACCGCTACTTCGCGGGCAATACGTTGCCCTTCGTCGATCCGGTTCGTATCGGCAGCTTTGGCTTCATCACTAGTTCGCCAGATGCCGTCGAGAACTTTCGGCAAAACGTCATCGAGTCGCGTCGGGTGTCCGATAAAGGCGATCTGGCCGTCACGGTCGACCACGAAGGAGGTTGGAATTCCGACAGAAAAACTTGGCTCCATCCAGAGCTTGTTCATTTCGCCTGAGTAGTCGAACGCGATCCGATAGTTCAGCTTCGGAAACTTTTCGGTCAACCACGCCTCCAACTTGGTTCGGGCCTCGTCCGCCGTTGGAGCGCTTTCGCTAGCTGCGACTCCGATGACCCCAAGCCCCCTGTCTCTGTATTGCTCTTGCAGCTGCACCAGATGGGGCATCGCCTCCACACATGGCCCGCACCAAGTCGCCCAAAATTCGACGATGTACATTTTCCCAGGCTGAAATTTCTTCAGGTGTTGGCCACGCAGCCAACTCTGCACTTTGATAGGAGGAGCCGGGGATTCCATGCGGAGTACCATGTTGCTCTCCAAAGCTATTGCTAAAGGTTGCCCGACGCTCTCAGACTCGTTCAGCTCTCGACGAAGGCGACAACACTGTTTCGGGATCGGCGCCTGCGCGACCAGCGCGTTCATCATGCAGTAGTAGTCGGTGCGAGTAGATCCTTGGGGAATCTGCGCCATGAAAATGACCGCCAATTCCTCCTTTGGATCGATTTAGAAGAACGTTCCGCCGTAGAGCTAAACACCGTCTAACCGGAAGCGTCGACGCTAACAGCTTTACCGCTGCAATCTTCGCCGGCTCGGTGCGGGGGCGTGGTCACGGCCACATTGTCGTTCGCCGCTCCCGCATTTCCGAGTATAAGCGGCATAAGAGTTGCGTTGATCAGGATTAATCAGGCGTCTCATCGTGCACCTCCTGGGGCGGACTCGCCGCGCCGTTTTGGCCGCGCGGCTCTCTGTTGCTCATACCAGCAATCCGCGTGCCACTCTCGAATCTGATGCCGTCTTGGTTCAGGAGAGTGAAATCCGCGTACCTTCTGAAAATGGCGGGCCGTCTTGTCACGTTTCCGACATTGGCCGTCTTGCACCTAACATGGATGACACGAGAAAATCAGCCTTAGCATGATGCCGGTCCCCTTCCTCCAATGATTGCAACTTGAGGCCAACCGTCCTAGCTATGGGAAGCACTCACGCAACAGGGCCTTCGAAGGGACCGACTCGCATGTAGCGTCAAGTTGTACATACCAGGCGAAGAACCTATCCGCGAAAGCATCGCCAAGTGACGAAGCCATTTTCTCGCGACTGTATGTTCCGCTTTCGGTTGAGGGATGAGCGGGGCTACCCTTGCTAACACAATCGGACGCTACAATTGCACCGCCAATAGTCGCTGATCGAGAGCTAGTATAGTATGTGATCGAAATGAACACGACATTGTCGGTTTCGATAAGAACCGTCGCCAACAACAATACCGTTTCATGGAACGGTCGGCGGCTGCAGCTGCCGCAGAGCCCGGCTCAGGCCTCACTTCGTCAAGGCTGTGGTGCGTACACTCACGGTCCTCCACAGTTGCATATGGGAGCAACGCCCTTGTCTTGGCCCCTTCGCGCCAGCCCCATTACAGCGTCTTCATCACTGCTACGAGCCGATCCGCCCCAGTATTGTGCTTCGGTACTCTCGTCTCGCGGTGTGCGCCGCTTGAAATTCTCCCTTGGCATAGCAACGACTGGTTCTGCAGTTCTCTACAAGAGCCTTATATCCAGATCGCGTCCCCTAAACGCCGATCGCCATCCGCGCAGTAATACAGGCGCCTCGCGGATTGATCTCAGGGATGGCACGCGCCCCTGATTTTGGCGATGCCTTACTAATTTGCGACGCAATACCTCCTTCTGTTCCAGCGTTGTTTCGAGCTAAGAACACGGAGCGCGAGCGGAATAGTCTTCTCATTCGTGAACATACACGGGAGGCTCGCCAGCTTTCCTTTTCACAGTCACCGCTACGTAACCAAACTGCCGACCAGCCGAAGGCACCAAGCGCAAAAACGCTACCCGCAAACACGCCAAGCGCACTCCAAACAACCATTTTCATCTTGCTACTCGTGTTGCCCAGTTCGGTATGTCGATGTCAGCCTAGTATGGTCAAAAGCAGACCGCGAGGCTCCTACCGGAATTGGTGGCGCCTGCTCGCCGGCAAGCTGCCGATCCCCAACGTCTTGCGCCTTAGTCAAACAGAGACTGGTATCGCCTGATGAACCATCGGGCAATTGGGCGCGGACATGAAGAACGCCTCGCTGGACACCAGCATCACTGTCGCGCTATCCGCTCCTGCTTCCTTCTGCAGATCTGACCCTGGCGATCTTGCCTTCAGGCGCCCCGTAACCAACTCTGCACAGTAACTGCCATCGCGCTCAGCTTCTGTCGCAACCCCGTCGTGTTCGGTTTGATACTTCGATGTCCCCAGTCCGACTAGAGAGGCACGAGCTTTTTGAGCACGGTGCTAAGCAACTGTTTTCCCTTGCGCTTGAGTTCACTCTCGCATCATCCCCCGATGGCACGCCGCTTGCTGAAACGGCAAAGGCATCCAATTTTTGCGGTCAGCCGAACCGCCGCATCGAAAGTTATCTCGACGACAAGGTCTGCCGGCACATCGAGCACACCCAACGTTAGCAAGGAGATCGTGATAACAAACGGAACCGGAACCAACGACTGCACGAGCATCGCAGCCGACGCGCTCCAGGACCTCACTAAGCGAGCACTCGCAACGCAAACGGAACTCTCGAAGAGATTCTTCGAGACATTCTGGCACTGGCAAGAACGAATCCAATCCGAAGCGACGCAACTGACGGAGCTATTCAAAAGTGTTTTCTCCACAACTTCAGCTGCCGATCAGATCGGCCTTCTTCACGCTTGGATCAAAGGCGTCACGCACCGGAACGCGCAAGATCAGATCTATTCGATCGAAACCGCAAACGCCTTCGCAAAGGTTGAACCGCAGATTTGAACAACGACTGGGCCCTGGCCGAAGCGGAGTTGTTCGCCGTACGTCCAACCTGCGAAGCGGGCTGGCATTCTTTCAGTTTGACCGCGATAGTTAGACTGCGCCAGTCCCCGACGATGCAGCGAGCCGCTATGCAAATTAGCTTTCTGAGCTGGTTCATCTGCTTCCAGTTCGTCAAGTGGAAACAACGAACCTGCCGATGCGCTGTCGCATCGGCGCCTGCAAAGTTAGAAACGGCATGCGTGGAGCCGGGATAGTCGGACATCAACACAAGGCTTTTCTAGTGACAACAAATAGCCTCTCCATCTAGGTGGAGGGCCATCATAGTTCAGTGGAGGCTTGTTGCTGTTCGCCTTGATCAGTTTAAGGATCACAGTGTGACCATTGCGAGTTCACAATTCAAGGCTGGATCACCATTTTTGTCGCGTGCGGTCGAGAGCCGCGGCATTGGCCAATAAAACCGCGACGATTTCGGTGTGGCCGTTTACGGAGGCCGTATCAACGGGTTCGAACCGCCGCGGTTGCGGACGTCAAGCGAATGGCACGGACAAGCTCAAAATGCCGCACATCGAAAGGCTGTCGATCTGCAATCGCGCCGGCGCACTTGTTGGCGTCGCCGCGGCGGAGGGATCGCCTTCCAGAGAAACAAGCTGCCTTACTGGCATCATCGTGACGCTCGGGCTTGCCGTCGTTTTGCTCGTAGCCTTGATCGAACGATACGGCCCGGGCACGCGCACGTGAAGACAGCAAAACCGGGCCGCATCGAAGTCGCCTTCAGCGGCTCTCTCGCGAACATTCCGCTCGATGCGCAATTTGACGTACCAGCAAGCGGCATCACGGCTATTTTCGGCCCACCAGGCTGCGGCAAGACCACGGTGGCGCGTTGCATCGCAGGCTTCCAGCATCTGCCGGCCGGTTTCTGCAAGATCGACGGCGAGGTGTGGCAGGATGCGACCACGTTCCGCCCGACGCATCTGCGTCCCGTCAGTTATGTGTTTCGGCATCCGACTACCTTTCCTCATTTGTCTGTCAGGTCCCACCTGCTTTATGCGGCGCCTAAATCGGGACCAACTCTGATCGGCTTTGAGGAAGTGGTCGAACTGCTCGGCTTGGCATCGTTCCTTGACCGTTCTCCCTCACATCTCTCCGCCGGCGAGCGGCAGCGCGTTGCCATGGCCCGCGCGCTAATGTTTCAGCCGCGATTACTTGTGATGGATGAGCCACTGGCCTTGCTCGATCGCTCCGCCAAGCGCGAGATTCTACCGTTCCTTGAACGCATACATGACACGCTCACGCTGCCGATCATCTATGTCAGCCGCGACCTGGCCGAAGTCGAACACTTTGCCGATCATCTTGTCATGATGAAACACGGCAGGGTGACTGCGGCAGGGCCATTGCATGTATTGCAGAGCGATCCAGCGCTGTGGCTTGCGGCACGTAGCGAAGCCGCCATCAGTCTCGATGCCGTGGTCGGCGGCTATGACGGGCGTTATGGGCTCATCATACTCCGCCCTAAAGGCGCGCGCCTGTTGGTGCCGGGACCGCCGCTCAAACCCGGCGCACGCCAAAGGCTGCGCATCGCAGCCTGCGACGTCGGCATCGCTCGCGAGGCACCGCGCGCAAGCTCCATCCTCAACGTCTTTCCAGCGCGCATTAAAGCCTCTTTGCCATTCAGCGCGGCGGAGGTCACATTGGTGCTTGCCCTCGAGACTTCAGATATAGGCGCACAGATCCTGGCGCGCATCACGCGCCGCGCCTTTCATGCACTAGGTCTCAGCGAGGGAGTGGAGATATTCGCCGAGATCGCACGCATCTCTCTGGTCTCAGCCTCTGAACGGCCGCTGCACGCCGTTTCGACCTCGAGCTTATCGACAGATGTTGCACGGGCACGAACCGTGAGGTGACGCCATGACAATAGGACGAAGCCGGCGACTGCCGCCCCCCCCAAGACAGCTGCCGCAGCGCCTCGACCCGGCATGTCCTTTGACGGGAGATCAGGACTAGAAATTCAGCGAACGTACTGACGAGACGGCGGACACGATCACGCACCTTCAAGTGTCGTCAGCGCCCTGCCCATTCACCCCGGAATGTAAACGCATCCCGGATCGTCGGGTGGGCAGTCACAATCACCGATGGTCTGAGCTAAATTAGAGAGTTGCGGTCTGTCTTCCACGAAGCCCTTGATCGCCGTCAAGCTGTTGCGGCGCACTTTGACGAACTGTCCGGAACCGGCAAGATGCGCATTGAGCTCATCACCCAGGCCGGCGTTATGTATGGCAGTCATGATTTTTCCCAAGCCGTGCACTCCGAAGTCGACGTGGGTTCCTCCCGAACGGGCGGGCTTTGGCGGAGCGGCCGTCTTGCTAGCTTTCCCCGCCTTCTTGGCCCGCGATGGTTTGCGGGTCTTCGCCTTTTTGACTTTTGCCATGTCAGGACTCCCTTATAGTGCTGGCTTGAAAATTTTTAGTGCTAGAAATTGCTGAACTGCCCGCGCGGCGCCTAGTTCAGCTCTTCCACCTGAAGCGGTGATGAGCGAACCTTCATAAATCGGACCCCGGACCGCACCGAGGATCTTTGCCTCGCCCTTGTCCAAATACAAACCCACGGTCAGCTGGTGCGTATCCTTGCGCGACACGGTGACGGGAAAGCTCACGTCAGTGACTTGCAGCTGGGGCCCTGAGGGCGCGAAGACGATCTTGGGCGATGCCCCGCCACCGATGGCCGTGGTGAACTGAAGCTGCTGGACCATGCTCGGCGGCCCTTTTTTCACCGTCGCAACGTCCTTGTTGAGCTCATCGAGATTCTCAAACAGGCTCATCAGGGTAAATTCCTTGATCAACTTGGCGAGCCCTACCTTTCCCGCGATCGGGTAGACGTAATCCTCAGTTCTCACCAGATGGTTGGCGCAATAGCTCCCACTCGTCTTTTGAACGAGGTTTCCAAAGTTGTCCGTGATCGTAAACGACCATTCGTTCTGTCTCTGCCTGTCGAAGCTGCCAGTGAGGCCGAGGGTCACCAGTGAAGTCATGGGCGTCGGCCGAATGAGGTTCGCCGACGGATCTATGTTGTTGGTCTCCAAGCCCGTCAGATCGTAATAGTAGGCGATGCCCGTGCTATAGAGCAGCTTTGTCACCGTATGGGCGAAACCAGTCACCTGAGAGGGATCGAAGGCTCTGATCGCCTCGGGATTCTCGTTGTAGGCCCGCTTCAGCTCGTTGCCGATGGCAAAGGAGTAATCGTCGAGTTTCTTCTTGTTCACGTTGTTGTCGTCGCTCGTGAGATAGCCGAGCAACGCGTCAATCACAGCCTGCCGTGCTTCACAGCGAATCTGCCTCGCAATATTTGAGGCTGAAACATGCGCGACGTCATCCGTGACCGGCGCAATGGCGCATCCGCTCAGTAGAACCAATGCACTAAACAAAAATGGGCGACTGCCCTTCGTCCAGAATCGCATCGCGCCCCCGCCAAAAATCATTGAAAAACATCCGAGAATATTGAAGCCAAAAATCAGCTTAGAAATGAAGATAGAGAAATTCGATCTCGCAGGTTATCGATCGAGTCTTCAAAAACGCAGGCGCGCGCGGTTGCTGCGAGCGGGCCACGCTAGCGGACTAAGTCCCGTGCTCCGAAAAGCCGTGAGCTTTCTCCTCCGAACGGTAAGCAAAAAGCGCGATGCGAGACCGATCCGACCTGTTCTTTGCGACAAGCCGAGGTCTCACCATAGACTAGAGCTCCCACTTCGGAGCAAGGACAACGGCCCCGGCGGACTTGGCTCGCTCCGAGGCGGCGCCAGCGTTTTCTGCCCAGTGCCTTCACTCGCCGACAGACTTCACGATGCGCAGCTCTTTTTGAAATTGCTCATTTGCGGCCACGATGCTCCAGCCGGCGCGCTCCCTTGCTGTGGTGCCGGGCAGATCAACTTGCCTCGCGTTCTCCCCGCGGCGAGGCGCGGATTATCCAGTTCATGTCTTGCCCCTTCACCGTCAAAAAGGCGGAGAGACCCGCCCATCGCTAATTGTTAACTCGTTAGGCCTGTCGGCGCGCGCTGCAGTCCGTAGGTAGGCGTGGAAATTGGACAGCGGCCTTGGATTAGCCGAGATCCTTGCAGTCATCGCAACGCGGCCGTCCAGCCGAACCTGCGTTGCGGTGAGCTTGCTTGATCTTCTTTCCCGCGGGACAATTGTCGTGGTCGTGATAGACGTTCCGGTGGGCCGGCGGATATTCGGGCGAGTCAGTGTGGTAGGGAGCTACTTTTGACATTTCGTCCTCTAATAGCGACGATTGAGTAATGGTTGATAACAATCGAACGTTGACGGTGCAATCAGACACACCGTCCGAAACGTACGATCGTCAGCCAGCTGCTGGACGTCTCGCTCCAAGCCGCAACCTATCCGTCGAGGCCTCACCTCGCTTAACCACACATTCAACAGCTAGCTATCTTGAACGATCCGCAGTACAAACGGGATTATTTGGTGATCCCATGCTGGACGATGATTTTAATAGGCAGCGGGCTCGTCTGGTTCGCGAGCTTGCCGATCAAGCCGACCCGTTTATCAAGCGGCGGCTCCTGGATCTTGCGTCCCGGTACGAGCACAAGCCGCTGGTGCTCCCTTCGATAAACGTCGAGAAGCATCTCGACCACGGGGACGATGGCTAGGACCGTGCGCTAAATAATCCGGTCCCGCTCCTACTCCTTTTTCAGGATACTTCTCAGGCTTGGCTTCGGCCTCGACGTGTTCAAGCACGGCTTTTCGCTTGTCTTCGCTCTCGATCTTCGAGAATGCACGCAATAACCTGAGTGCCTGCAAGCTTCCCTGCCGTCTTCATTCTATCTATTCTTCCACCGGCCTTATATTCGAAGGCGCGGGACGTACTTCGATTCTGGCTTGACCTGACATTCGACGTATTTCACGGCTTCGCCTCTGACGATGATCGGCACGGATGTCAGGTGCGGGGCATGCAGTTGGCCTCTTCCGATCGGCACGATCCTGTCCGCCCGGCCAAAATGACAAGGGTGTCCTAGGACTGGGCGTGAATGCGTCGGACCATCAGATCGTTGCGTCGTGAATCAGTTGACTGCCTGTCGAATTGGCGATGCCGCTGTTCGTGGCGCTTGCGAGGGCTTTACCTGACCGACGTGCTTCCGACGTCACGGATTTCGAGTTGCGGGAACGCGCAGGCGAGAACTTTGCCGGGAAGGAATGCCGATGCTTGCTGTTTGTCGACCTGCGCATCTCTTTGTTCGATTTGGGTCCGATCAGCTCTCTGGATCAAGCCGAAACGCGTGCCGCTCAATTGCTACGTTCGCCGCGTCGGTTAATCGGCTCTTGTTCGACCGGCCCGCCCTCGAAATCTCTCCTGAATTCCGACTCGGGTGGTCGCTGGTCGACTTGGACAACAGATGATTGAGCGGAAGGCGACGCAGCCCCGGCATAGTAGCGCCTGGTCAGCGGCATCAGAACGGAACCGAAGAACAGACTCAACATCGTCACGCCCAACGTCCTGAAACTCACCCAGGTATCCGTGGTCTGGGTTCGCCAGATGACCTCGTTCAAGATCGCCATGCCTGCGTAGAACATTGCCCCGCAAAAGGTGAGGACAGGCCAGCCCTCCGTTGTCAGATTGAAGATGCGATCCAATGTCACCAGGATGAAGGAGCACCCAAACAAAAGCCCGCCACCGAGAAGCGTCGAAAGCAGTTCGCTTACGATGGTTGCCTCGACCTTGATGAACGTATTGTCATGCAACGCCAGCGTCAGAATACCGAACGCCAACACGGTGACGCTGGTGATCAGCGATGTGATCGGCATGTGGCCCTTGACCACGAGGGATGCGATCCCTGCCAAGGCAGTTGCCACCAAGAATGCGGCGGTGGCTGCAAAAAGTCGGAATTTAACGTTCACAACATGGAGGACGATCAGCGGACCGAGCTCGGTGGCGAAGTCGAGCATCGTATGCGGTTCGTTTTGTCCATCACCTGCGATGGCTGTCATTCTCTGACCTTCCATTCACTTTCTAGAACGCTAAGGTTGAGGATGTACAATCTGACACTGCGTGAGCGTCAACCCTCTTGAGCCGATCCTCTCATGGCATGCTTGCGGTAGCCGCAGCCCTGGTTCAGGGCGGTGCTTGCTTCGTTCAAGACAGCATCACCAAGTCGCCCGATGATATTGAGGTCTATTCGGCGCGTTCGGCGTCGATGCACTCGATCGTCAGAGCACAGCATACTGCCAATCATCCGCTAAGCCGCCGCGCATTCGACGGCTCGCGGATGACCCATGCCGATCGCGATATCGGCAGCAGCGCAGGCATGATCATGGCTGTCTCGATCCGCGAAGCGCGAACTTGACGACTTACCGCTGGCTCAGATCTGTTCTCACGACCACGCGGCCGCTTCACTGATGAAGCTTAACAGGCGCTTTGTCGAAAGTGTGTAAGTAGTCGATTATGTCAGAAACTGCCTGTTTATCCTTCAGTCCACCGAAAGCCATCTTATTGCCAGCAACTTTCGCCTTTGGATCGTAGATATATTGGGCGAGGTCTGCCTCGGTCCAAGTGATTCCAGAGTTCTTCATGGCTTCTGAATAGCCGTAGCCCTCGACCGATCCCGCCTTACGTCCGATCAGCCCGTTAAGGGTTGGACCGATGGCGTTCCTAGCGTTGTCGCCCACCTGGTGGCACGCCTTGCAGGCATTGAACTTCACTTCTCCGCGCGCCACCATCTGGGCGCTCGCTTGCCCAATTCCGGCGGCGACGAGCAGAGTTGCGAGAACGATCACTTTCATCAACTTATCCTTTCTTCACCAGCCTGCATGGAGAGGGCTGGTTTGTCGCCAAACCTACAACCTGACGCAACGTAGGATTCAAGACTGCTCTAATCGTTCACGAGTCGATTTCCATTTTGCCCGAGCGAACTACATCTCTTTGTGGCCCGAGCTGGTTTTCGACAACGACGCAAGCGCCAAAGGCGCGGAAGAGGGCAGCTGCGGCAGCCTGGTCAACTTCTATTGGCAGCTGACCACACGCGATTTTCAACGAGTTGGCCCTCGAACCTAGTAGATGCGCAGCACACTGCAGCATGGCTATCTCGTAGAATGGCGTCGAAGCGAGCGCAGCACGCATCACATCAAATTCACGACGGTTGCAAGCCAATAGCGTGCATGACGCGGAGGTTTCTAACCTGGTCAAATCCATGGACCGTGAGTGCGAGCAATTCGAGCTTGCTCCATATGCATGACGTCGCGCGTCAGGCAAGAGCACTTCCTACTGCATCCGGGCGGCGTGGCCAGATCTGCATTGCTTGGAGAGCCCGTCGGGGCGGCGTTGCACGGGTCGTCGCACCTATGAGACGCAGCGCGACTACCTTAGCGAAGGCAGGGGACGAATCGTTTGAGCCTGCGCAAGCGAGGTGAGAACCGGCAGGCTGTGACAATCCTGCGTGATAAATGGCTCGAGCTCAGCTGGACGTGGATATCCTGAGCGCCACGACTTGCTGCTGCTGCGCCGGGCCAAAAGAATGTGAGCACCTACGCCGTTGCGCCTCTGGGGAAAGACGGGTGCAGCCTTAGTTAGGAGGTAAGCGCTCGGCCGGGGCCCTATTGAGGCTGGCTTGACGCCTTGCGGAAGCGCCACGGCATGAGGTCGCCGATTCTGCTATGGGGATGGCCGTCGATGATCGCCTCGAGTGTTTCGGCGATGTAGGCCACCGGGTTGACGTCGTTGAGCTTGCAGGTGGCGATGATCGACGCGAGCAAGGCCCAGTTTTCTGCCCCGATTTCATGTCCTGCGAAGAGAGCGTTTTTCCTGGTCAGGCAGATTGGCCGGATCGCGTTCTCGACCGGGTTGGTGTCGAGCTCGAGACGTCCGTCTTCGAGGAAGCGGGTCAGCCCATGCCAGTGATTCAGCGCATAGCGGATGTCCTCGGCGAGTGTCGAACCGCTGGAGATCATCGACAGCTGTTTCTCGAACCACGACTTTAGCGCGGCTACCATGGGCAACGAGTGCTCCTTGCGCGCGGCCAGCCGGATGTCCGGCGATGAGCCGCGCACCATGGCTTCGATGGCGTAAAGCTGCGCGATGTGCCGAACGGCGGCTTCGGCGATCGGCGATTTGCTGTTGCGTACCAATTTGACGAAGCGCCGGCGCAAATGGCTCCAGCAATGCACGAGCGTCCATGGCCCTTGCGGTCGAACGACTTCGTTCAACCGGTCATACCCGTCATAGGCGTCGCATTGCAGGTAGTGTCCGCCAAAGCCGTTCAGGAACTGCTCAGCAAAGGCACCGCTGCGACCGGGGGCATATCGGAACAGCACGATCGGCGGACTTGGACCGCTGTGGCCGCGGTCGTCTGAGGCGATCGCCCAGAAGTAGCCTTTCTTGGTTTGGCCGCGCCCCGGATCGAGTACTGGCGCCTTGGTCTCGTCCATGAACAGCCGATCCGCCATGGCCAAGTGGTGGCGCATGTGGTCCGCGATGGGCTGAAGATGGAAGCAGGCGCGGCCCGACCAGTTGCCCAGTGTCGCCCGATCAAGCCGGATGCCCTGGCGCGCATAGATCTCGGCCTGACGGTAAAAAGGCGTATGGTCGCCAAATTTGGAGACGATCACTGCGCGATGGCCGCTTCGGTCGGCAGCCCGCCGGGCACGACGTGCTCCGGTGCGTGCGCCTGCACGACGGGGCCCGAGCAGCGGCGACAGATGTATTTTGGGCGGCGTGTGACCAGCACGCGCCATTGCGCCGGGATCACGTCGAGGCGCTGGCTGACGTCCTCGCCGATCTTCGTCATGGCGCCGCAACCGCACGGGCAAAGCGTGCTCGCAGGCTCGATGATCCGCTCCACCCGCGGCAAATGGGCAGGCAAGCAGCCGCGATTGCGATGCGAGCCTTGATCCGGATCGCTCCGTGATCGGCCCTGGATCACCGCCTGGGCTCTCTCCTGCGCGGCATCCAGGATGCCTTGCGCGATCTCCACGTCTTCGAGCGGCAAATGATACTGATCTGGTCGCAGCTTCTCGGATTTCGCGCCGAACCTGTCGCGTCGTAATTCGCCGAGAATGACCTCCAGCCGGCGTCGCGCTTCCTCCGACGCCGCCAGTGCCCCCTGATGCTCGCTCAAGGCCGCCTGCGTTTGCGCCAAAAGCGCCTTAAGGTGTTCGTTTTCGTCGCGCAGCGCCGCGATGCTCATGCGCTATTTCGAGCACATCGCCGCCGCGTGTGCCACGTTCAAAATAGCTGCCGAGTCATTCTGCCGCAGTTATCCCGCCGCCTGCGGGCGCCGTGCTTCTTCCGGGCGGACCAATCTCCAATCCAGCCCTTCGAACAAGGCCGCAAACATCGCCGGCGACATGCGCATCACGCCGTCCGCGATCGTTGGCCAAACAAACTTGCAACCTTCGAGCCGCTTGTGCACCAACACCAGGCCCGTTCGATCCCAGACCAAAATCTTGATCCGGTCCGCTCGCTTCGAGCGGAACACGAAGGCCGCGCCGCTGAACGGGTCGAGATGAAGCATCTCCTGCACCTTCGTCGCAAGCCCATCGTGTCCACAGCGGAAGTCGATCGGCCGCGTGGCAACGTAAATCTTCAGATCAGCACCGGCCGCGATCATCGTGACGCTCGCACCGCACGGATCACCCGGGATAGCTGGTCAGCATCTATGGCCGTATCCGTCCGCAGCACGACATCACCGATCGCGATCTCAAGCCTGATCGCCGGAGCCTGACGCTCCTCCAACGCATGGTCCACGACCAGCGGCGCAAATGTCGGCGGGGACGCCTCGCACGGCGGCAACATACCTCGCTGTCGAAACCGCCGTCGCCAATCGTAGATCTGCCAGCGCGTTGCTCCGTGCTTGCGCGCCACCTCGGACACCTGAGCGCCGGGTACCAGACTCTCGGCAGCGATCCGAGCTCTCTCAGCTTCCGACCGCACACGACGTCCTGACGGCCCTTCAAGGATCTCCAGCCGGCTCACCGACCCCGCCGATGAGCCGTCTAAATGGACGTCCTTTTTGCTGTCCAATCCCATCCCAAACCTCCGTTCAAGCCGGAGGTTTCTTCGCATAGCTATCCCAGTCCCGAAGCAAGGGCTCCGGCTTAGCGCTTACGTTAGGAGCGCAGTTGCCTCAAGCTCAGGAAGCGGCTGCGAACAAAGACCGTTCAGCTAGAGCCGATCAAACTCGTCGATCGACCCGGGTTCGACCGCGTGTGGGAGCTCTCCCTTCCTGCAGATGTAGTTCCACTCGTCGACGAAGGCCCCTGCGGCCGTTTCGGAACGCACAGAGAACTTCTGAAACATCCATCTCGCAGACAACACTTCCCATGCATCTCTCAACTGGCAAACACTCCTGAATATCAATGGAGATCGCGCCCGCGCAGGACTTCGGCGGACCCACGCGCATCAATCCGGCGCTGCCAGTCGCCAAATAGCTCCGCCCCCCTCAACACCGGCGGCTCGCCATCCAATCGACATTAGCGACTAAGGGATCATCACTGTCTCTTGGACCTTGCGATCTGAATACAGTTGAGCTCCACATTGATCCGACGCAGCTAAAGTTGCTTAATGCATAGATCTGAGCGATTTTCGCTATCCCATCGTAACTCGCTCGCTCCTCTAGCCAGATTCTGAAAGCGTGCACCAATTCCTTCAAGCTCTGGCGCGTAAAGTCGGAGGCCACTATCTGCGATGGGCGCGGCGAACGACTTCTGTCGCAATCGCCACTGTGGCTTGGCGACATGCCGGCTCTCTCGACCACTTGCAGAAGCCGATCACCAAATTCTCCAATCCCTGCTCGGTAAAATCAGAGAGACGAGCGGCACGACGCGTGACCTCTTCAGCAAGTGCGAGCGCGGCCTGGCAAATGGTCGCCTCTTCGGGCCATTTGCTGAAACCGTTCACCAGGTTAGCAAGATCCTGCGGAATGAAATCAGAGAGACGGTCGGCGCGACGAAGGACTTCCCGAGCGAGCTCGACTGCCGCTTGGCATAAGGTCTCCTCTTCAGGCCACTTGCTGAACGCATTTACCAGATTAGCCAGCGTCTGCTCAGTATATTCAGAGAACTGAACGACATCAGAGCGAAGTACTACGTGCGCGAGTCCGACCGTCGCTTTGCGACAGACTTGCTCGTCCAGCCATTTGCTGAAGCCGTTCGCCAGATTTGCCAATCCTTGGTGGGTACAATCCGATAGCATGGTGGAGCGGCGAAGGACCTCCTCAGCGATCGCAATCGTGCCTTGGCGAGAAGCCACCTCGTCGGGCCATTTGCTCAAACCGTTGACCAGGTTCGAGAGGTCCTGAGGCGCTAAATTGGACAGCCAATCGGTACGGCAGAGGACCATACTCGCAATCGCAATTGCTGCTTCACGAAAGACCGCCTCTTCCGGCCACTTGCTGAAGCCGTTGACCAATTTGGCCAACTCTTTCCGATTGAAATTGGAAGGCCAGGCGTCATGGCGAACGAGATCGCTCGCGATCGCGACCGTGGCTTTCCGAAGCTCGACCTCTTCGGGCCACTTGCTGAAGCCATTCACCAGGTTTGTTAGCGCCTGTTTACCAAATTGAGAGAGACAGGGACGGCGGATGACCTCGCGCGCAATCTCGATTGTTGCTTCCCGAGCGGCCGGCTCTTGCGGCCACTTACTAAGACCATTCACCAAGTTGGCCAATGCCTGCTCAGTATAGTGGGACATTCGAGCCGTTATGATTTCACCGGCAAGTGCGATTGCGGCTTGGCGACAAGCTGCCTCTTTCCACCACTTGCTGAAACCGTGCACCAGGTTGGTCAGTGCCTGCGGAGTGTATTGTGAGCGTCTGGCGTCATGGGAGTGAAGGACTTGCCGGGCAAGTGCGACCGCGGCCTGCTGACAGGCAGCCTCTTCTGGCCACTTGCTAAAACCATTCACGAGGCTCGCGAGGTCCAGCTGATTGAAATTGGTGATCCGGGTGGCTCTACGATCGATCTCGCCCGCAATCGCGATTGTGGCTTGCCGAGAGCTTTCGTCTTCCAACCACTTGCTGAAACCATTCACCAGGTTCGCCAAATGCTGTTGGGAATATTCAGAGAGCTCGATGGAACCATGGAGAATGTCAGCCGCGATCATCCCTGTGGCTTCGCGCGCGGCCGCCTCTTTCTCCCATTTGCTGAAACCGTTCACGAGGTTTGCGAGTCCCTGCGGAGCAAAATCCGAGAGGCGACCGGGGCGATCCGCTCGGCGGATCACTTCACCTGCGATTGCGATCGCAGCTCGATGGCAAGCTACTTGTTTCGGCCACTTGCTGAAACCGTTAACCAGCGACGCCAGACTTTGACTGTTCAATTCCTGGAACGCCCCCCTGTGATCGCCGCAAAATTCGGCCAACCGGACTGTTCCGTTACAGCATTCCGTCATCCTGAAGTGCCGACTGAAAGACGATGCGAGGAGTGAAATGGCTCTGAATCCGACTTTCTTGATCAACGCATTATCAAGCTGTGACACGCGAGCAGCAATGCGCTCGCAGGCTCTTATACCAGCCTCACCTCCACCTGCCCGGCTTATCGCATTGCAGGTGGTGGCGTAGTCCCACGATTTCCCGGCGAGGATGTTTTCCTCGAAGCATTCTACAAATCTAAGTTGGAACTGCGAAGCAGCCTTTTGCAGGAACGCTGCTTGATCCGCCTGCCGAAGCTGCTTTGCGTGCTTGAGCACGGCGATTGAGAATTCACGTATCTGATGCGAACGATCGATCTCGGTTAGTGCTGCCTCAAGTGCCGACATCTGCATAATCATTTCTGGGTTCCGCCGCAGGCGCCCTGCGTTTATGGAGAGGAGTGCTGGTCCGCACGGTCCAGCACCAGGGCATGTAAAATCCTACGCCGCCGGAGTTGCATTTATTTGCAGCTCGCGTTGTTTGTGGCTGCGACACCAAGAAGGTAGCCAATGAGACTGCGAATTAGGTTGCCGAGCATACTCCCCTTTCACATCATCCGCCGATCTCTTGGCACGCCTACCCCAATGATCGATCATTGTCCGGCAACACCGAGATCTACGCCATGGCCGCTCACATATGCTTGCCGATCATGATGCACTCCCGCGAGCGTGACTTATGATTTTCCGAGCCTACGACCTGACGCTACGTGAGGTTCAAGCCATATGTTGGTTTACCCTCTCAGGCACGGTCCGCCATCTAGGTGACATCATCTCAGCGATCGGCTTTCTCCGACCTGCTCGTTTGCGCGCTCGTAAACCGCCGCGCGGCCAGATTGAACCCTTGCTAAGCGACATCGCCGTTGAGATTTAACCTACACGACCTGCCCTGCCGACAAAGACGGCCGGACTGGTCTTGCAGTTCGGCGCACCAGGATGCTGGAGACAGCTAGGCAGCTATTTGTGTCGTCAGAGATTGCATAGCGAGAGTCTCGTTTAACGCAAAGAGCCCAGTCATTCTTCTGCCGATTGTGGCTGGTTTGGCCACTGCCACGAACGCGGCGGGCATGGACGACGTCGCAAGATATATTGAGGGGTCCTTTGGATTAGTGACGAACGTGCGGTCCTAACTACCCGCCAATGTGCGAGTAAAATCCAAGATTCATCGGCATAGAATCTTATGCGCAAATCACGCGCCGCGCCTTTCATGCACTCGCGCTCGGGAATGAAATGCGCATATTCGTAAAAATCGGACGCCCTGTCGGGTCTCAGCCCCTGATCGACCCTTGCAGGCCATTTTCTGACTTCGTACGTATCGGCAGATCCTGGACCGGCAAGGGCACGAAGATGACGCTACGAGACGCGGACGTCTGCCCAAAGTGAGAGTCATCACCTCCACTGTGGAACCTCGGTGCCCTCCGCGGGGCGTCCATCTCATCATAAGCGCACTGCGTTACGGCTGAGCGACGCGCCCGACGGCACGGCGCGTCCAAGTCACTTAGTGGCGTGGCGCGACAATTCCAGGTCGACTTCGCTTGCAAAGCCGCCGAACTAATCCGACGGCGCAAAGATGGTGCAAACAGGCTATATCCGGAGTTGCCACAGCCCGGCGCGTACCGCAGGTATGAATAGGCACCGGTTATCGCAAATCGGTTCAGCCCCAATCGAGCGCACCGCCGTTCTGATACTCGATGACGCGGGTCTCGAAAAAATTCTTCTCCTTCTTCAGGTCCATTGCCTCCGACATCCATGGAAACGGATTCTCCGCCTCCGCGAACACGGCCGTGAGGCCGATCTGCGCGCAGCGGCGATTGGCAATGAAGTGCATGTACTGCTCGCACAATGCGGCGTTCAGCCCGAGGAAGCCCCGTGGCATCGTATCGCGGCCATAGGCGGCCTCGAGGTCGGCGGCCGCGCGGATCATGTTTTGGACTTCCTCCTGGAAAGCCGATGTCCATAGATGCGGGTTCTCGATCTTGATCTGGTTGATCACGTCGATGCCGAAGTTCAGATGGATGCTCTCGTCGCGCAGGATGTATTGATACTGCTCGGCGATGCCAACCATCTTGTTGCGGCGGCCGAACGAGAGGATCTGCGCGAAGCCAGTGTAGAACCACATGCCCTCGAAGATCACGTAGAAGGCAACGAGATCGCGCAGGAACGCCTGACCGGCCTGCGGCGTGCCGATCCTGAAATCGGGATCGTCGAGATGCTGGGTATGCTTGATCGCCCACGCCGCCTTGTCGGTGATCGAGGGCACCTCGCGGTACATGTTGAACAGCTCGCCCTCGTCGAGGCCGAGGCTTTCGACGATGTACTGGAAGGTGTGGGTATGCACGGCCTCCTCGAAGGCCTGGCGCAGAAGATATTGCCGGCACTCCGGGTTGGTGAGGTGACGATAGATCGCCAGCACGATGTTGTTGGCAACGAGGCTTTCGGAGGCCGCAAAGAAGCCAAGATTGCGCTTGATGGCGCGGCGCTCATCCTCCGAGAGGCCGTCGCGCGACTTCCACAGTGCGATGTCGGCCTGCATCGAGACTTCGGTCGGCATCCAGTGATTGTTGCAGGCGGCAAGGTACTTCTCCCATGCCCATTTGTATTTCAGCGGCAGCAGCTGGTTGACGTCGGCGCGGCAGTTGATCATCCGCTTCTCGTCGACCGAGACGCGGCCGCCATGACGGTCGATCGTGCCGAGGCCGGTTGCCTCGCTCAGAGCGGTTGGCGCCGCCGCGAAGGACTGCGGCATGAAGGGCGTGCGCACCTGGCGGGTCGTGGTCGCTGTTTCTGAAAAGTCGAGCATAATGTTGGTTCCTTTGGTTTTCTTACTGGCAGGCTTCGCAGTCGGGATCATCGATCGAGCAGGCAATGGCGCTCGGCAGATCGGGGGCCGGCGCGGTCAGCGCCACTGGCGAGACAGCGTTGAGCTTGCCGTCGGTGCCCTTCAGCGTTGACTTCTCGACATGGGTCGCGCTGCGCGAGCGCAAGTAATAGGTCGTCTTCAGGCCCAGCGACCAGGCTTGACGGTAGAGCGCGTCGAGCTTCTTGCCGGAGGGATCGGCGATATAGAGATTGAGAGACTGCGCCTGGTCGATCCATTTCTGCCGCCTCGCCGCGGCCTCCACCAGCCAGCGCGAATCGATCTCGAAGGCGGTCGCATAAAGCGCCTTGAGGTCGTCGGGGATGCGGTCGATCGCACCGACGCTGCCGTCAAAATATTTGAGGTCGTTGACCATCACCTCGTCCCACAGCCCGCGCGCCTTGAGGTCGCGCACCAGATGGTCGTTCACCACCGTGAAATCGCCGGACATGTTGGATTTGACATAGAGGTTCTGGTAGGCCGGCTCGATCGACTGCACGACGCCGCAGATGTTGGAGATCGTCGCCGTCGGCGCGATCGCCATCACATTCGAGTTGCGCATGCCGACCGAGGTGACGCGGCCGCGCAGGGCTGCCCAGTCAAGCGAGCTCGTACGGTCCATCGCAACCCCACCGCGGGCATCGGCAACATAATCGATCGAATCGATCGGCAGGATGCCCTGGCTCCACAGAGAGCCCTCGAAGGACGGATAGCTTCCGCGCTCGGCGGCGAGATCGCTAGAGGCCGAAATGGCATGATATGAGATCGCCTCCATGCTGGTGTCGGCGAAGGCCACGGCGGCATCGGACGCTACCGCAATGCGCAGCATGTGTAGCGCGTCCTGGAACCCCATCAGGCCGAGCCCGACCGGGCGATGCCGCAGATTGGAGCAGCGTGCTTCCGGGATGGTGTAGAAATTGATGTCGATAACGTTGTCGAGCATCCGCATCGCCGTCGTCACCGTCTTTTTCAGCCTGACACCGTCGAGCCGACCGTCCTGGACGTGGTTGGCGAGGTTGATCGAACCGAGATTGCACACGGCGGTTTCGTCGTCGGATGTGTTCAGCGTGATCTCGGTGCAGAGGTTCGAGGAATGGATCACACCGGCATGGCGCTGCGGCGAGCGCAAATTGCATGGATCCTTGAAGGTGATCCAGGGATGACCGGTCTCGAACAGCATGGTCAGCATCTTGCGCCAGAGGTCGACGGCGCGGATCTGCTTGAACAGGCGCATTTCGCCGCGCGCTGCCTTGGCCTCGTAATAGGAGTACCGCTCGGCAAATGGCTTACCATAGAGATGGTGCAGATCCGGCGTCTCGTCCGGCGAGAACAGCGTCCATTCGCCATCGGCCTCGACGCGCTGCATGAACAGATCGGGGACCCAATTGGCGGTATTCATGTCATGGGTACGGCGGCGGTCGTCACCCGTGTTCTTGCGCAAATCGAGGAATTCCTCGATGTCGACGTGCCAGGTTTCGAGATAGGCGCAGACCGCGCCTTTGCGCTTTCCCCCCTGGTTCACGGCAATCGCGGTGTCGTTGGCCACTTTCAGGAACGGAACCACGCCTTGGCTCTCGCCATTGGTGCCCTTGATATGGGCGCCGAGACCGCGGACCCGCGTCCAGTCATTGCCGAGCCCGCCGGAATATTTGGCAAGCAGCGCGTTATCCTTGATCGACTTGAAGATGCCATCGAGGTCATCGGCCACGGTGGTTAGAAAACAGGAGGACAGCTGCGGCCGCAGCGTGCCGGAGTTGAACAGCGTCGGCGTGGAGGCCATGAAGTCGAACGACGACAGCAAATCGTAGAACTCGATCGCGCGAGCCTCGCGATCGATCTCGCGCAGCGCAAGCCCCATGGCGACACGCATGAAGAAGGCCTGCGGCAGCTCGATGCGGTTGCCGCGGACATGCAGGAAATAGCGGTCGTACAGCGTCTGCAGGCCCAGGAACTGGAACGACAGATCGCGTTCCGGTTTCAGCGCCGCGGCAAGACGCGCGAGGTCAAAACGGCCGAGCTCGGCGTCAAGCAGTTCGGACGTGATGCCGGTCTTGATATAGGCCGGGAAGTACTCCGCATAGCGCGTGGCCATGTCGGCCTGCGACGCGCTGGTCGGCGCATCGAGCACATTGGTCAGCACGTCGGTGCGCAGCTTGTCGAGCAACAGGCGGGCACTGACGTAGCTGTAGTTCGGCTCCTGTTCCACGAGGGTGCGGGCCGCCATCACCGAAGCGAGCGCCAGCTCGTCCTGGCCGATGCCGTCATAGATGTTGCGCTTCGTCTCGGCGATGACGGGCGCAGCGTCGACGCCGTCAAGGCCGGCACAGGCCTCGTTGATGATCAGCGCCAGCCGCGCGTGGTCGAGCGGCACCTTGGTGCCGCCGCGTAGCGTGACCTGGACCGCGGGTCCCGCCGCGGGCTTTGCCGTCGCCGCCTCCTGCTCGGCGCGCTGCCTCGTGCGCTCCTCTCGGTACAGCACATAGGCGCGCGCCACCTTGTGGTGCTCGCTGCGCATCAGCGCCAGCTCGACCTGATCCTGCACATCTTCGATGTGGAAGGTACGGCCCTCGCTCATCCGCCGCGACAGCGCGGTGACGACCTCAGCAGTGAGTTGCTCGACGATCTCATGCACCCGGCGCGAGGCGGCCGCGGTGTGTCCCTCGACCGCCAGAAACGCCTTGGTCATAGCCACCGAAATCTTGCTGGCGTCGAATTTCGACACCGTGCCGTTACGGCGGATCACCTGCATCGGAGGCGACGCTTCCGGCGCGGCGAGCGGTTCTGGACGCAACTGGATGAGTGGCGCTGGCTTTGTTTCGCGATCGAGAGAGAGTGACATCGTATAGACCCCGTGATGCTTGTTGGGGCTGGATGTCGAGAGGACGCTGCGTCATTCCGGCGGACAAGCGTCGCCGGCATGGCTGTGCAAGCGACCGCCGGGACACCCCGCCCGTGGACGTGTTTGGTGTCGCGGCAGGTCTCCTGGCTCGCAGGTCGCCGTTGCTCCCTCGTCTTCCCAATGCCTCGCGGCATCAGTGACTTAACAGGGCGAGAGCAACTCACTGCTCACAGTTGCGGGGGCAGCGCCGGATTTTTACGGATCGATCCGTAGTTCACCGGCTTCCCTCTTAGCCACCAAATCTTGAGACATGGTGGACCGTGACGGCTATATCTGGTGCGATTTGGAATGGAATGTCAACAACCGCAAGACGGCCTTTCCAAAATTTTCGAAAACTCATCCCAAGGCTCGTAGCGGCTGGGAGAAGCTTCAAGGCGCTCCGCTTCCATCCAGCCTAAACCTCGACCGGGTCGTGCGGACGCTCTCCCCGAACGTGAGTATCGGGCGCCCCGGTAGCCAGGTCTTTCGAGCAATGGCGAATCTTTGACTGCGAAAGCCGCCCTTGTCCGTTTTTCACGCCAGCAATTCGGCAGGTCGTCATCGACCGGGCTGGTCATGCAGTATGAACAAGCGCCTGAAACACGGAAATTCGATCTTGCGAGCGGTAGCCTTCACACCGTAGCGGCGCCAGGGCCAACCGGTGCGCGGCACCATGACCGTCTCGCACTGATCGCCCGCCCATAGACCCAAACCGGCAGCAAACAGCCCAACGCCGTCCACTTGAAATACGCGAGGACGGCGTTGGCTCTAGCCCCAGGAAGGGTGCGCAAAATCCTAGCCTATCGATTGTGCGCAAATTTCGAGAGAAATTCAGCATTTAATGCCCCGTATGACTCCGGATACAATCACGCTGACATGCATATGGGATCGACCTTCGCCTCTGACGAGGAAAGGACTGATGGGTATCGCGTTCAGATCGAGCTTGAAGGTCACTTGGCTTATCGAGGCTCAGGGTGCTTGGTGATAGCCTAGTCTAGCTTCGGCTAGCGGGGCGCGCCATCGACGCGCCCTCTCCTATTCGTTACCGCTGATGGCCAATACCGACACCGCGCTATTCTTGCGAGTGCCGCCACATGCCTCCATGCGAACGCCGAGCACGCGCAGGTGCGCCCAGGAGCATTCAGCCGGATAGGCTCGGGTGAGTTCGATAGCTACCGCGATGGACGAGGACAAAGCAATGTCACAGGGCTTGTCGCCTTACCGACTTTGCGTCTCTATCGTCCAATCCCTTGGTGCCAATCGACCAGGAGATGCTCTGCCCGCCGACCTCACCGCTGAACAAATGCCCGCGCGCCCGCTTCAGCACCGGCCGCCAGGACGTCAGTGCGAGCTCGTTCAGCGTCGACATACGCCGGTATCCAAGCCCCTCAGCCAAATCAGGCCGATTTCAACGATTCAAAACCTCAGTGCCGCGCTTCTCGTCAGCTTCTCGAAAGCTAACCTTCCTACATTCGAACGTGGTCTGCAGACGCAAATGCTGGCCATAACTGAGCTTGGTCGCGAACCTAGGTAGGCGATGAGCCGATCGGCAAGAGGCTTTGTCGCTTACAAGAGCAAGGAGAGCCCCATGGATTCCAATCGGATAAACGGTGCCCTCTCGCGCGGGTCCCAAACTTGGGACGTCAGCACACAGGAGAATCATGAATTATTTAGCCAGACTGTGAATCAAGTCAGGTCATCGTCCGCCGCGCCTGTATCGGCAAAGACTCCGATTTGGAGTTCGAGTGCTCCGTACGGGAAC
>NZ_JAQOSR010000142.1:0-24524 GCF_046718885.1 Bradyrhizobium sp. UFLA01-814
CCGATAGCATCCGTAATAGCGGGACCCCGCCTTTATAAGGCACGTGAACAAGATCGACTCCGGCCAACATCTTGAATAGCTCAGCTGCCACATGGAGCGTATTGCCACGCCCGGCCGATCCATAGTTGATCTTGCCCGGATTGGCCTTCGCGTACGCGATGAATTCAGGGAGCGTTTTCGCAGGCACTGAGGGATGGACTACGAGAATGAACGGCACGCGCGCGACCGTTGCCACTGGAGCCGCATCCCGAACGAAATTGAATGTGAGCTTCTCGTACAAAGTTGCATTGATGGTGGGCGACGCATCGACCATCAAGAGCGTGTAGCCGTCAGGACCAGCTTTGAGGGCGGATTCCGTCCCGATGTTGCCGTTGGCTCCTGCTCGGTTCTCAATAACGAATTGCTGGCCTAGCCGTTCGGAAAGCCACTGACCGATCAGACGGGCTGAGATGTCCATGGTCCCGGCAGGAGCAAACGGCACGATCATTCGCACGGGCCGTGCTGGGTACGCTTGCATGCTCAAGCCGCACCATCTCATCGCTTCAACGTGCATTGCCCAGAACGCTTGCACGGCTCTGCAGCGGAGGTCCTTCGACACTGGAGCCCGCTTCTCGCGGAGCCGTTCCCGACGTTCCTCGCGACGCAATTCCGTACGTATTTTCATCGCTTCAGCGTCAATCAGATGCCGCAACCAGCGATCGAATGTGCCGCCACTGAGACGATGCTGACGACAGTATTTGCGCTTGCTGAGACCGCTTCGCCGCCACGCTTCAACGTGTACCGACCAAAAAGAACGACGCGCTTCGTTCTTGAAATATTCCGTACCCACCGGAGATCCTCCAATGCAGCAAGGAACCCGATATGGAACGACAACGCACTCTCGGAAAGTCGTGCAGGATTCGGACGCTTACAACGCCCGATTAGGAAGGCGAGATAAAAGGGGCTCGCCTGTCGAACCGCAAGCCATTGGCATGGCTTGGGTTTCGGCGTGCCGGTCGGTCGGGGCGCGTGCCGCGCCCGAGATATTCCCCAGAAGATTCAATCATGTTTTCGGCACTATAGGTGCCGTTACGGTTTTCGAGGGCCGGCCATGACCGTGGGCGACAGCGATCTGCGTATTCGGCCCGGGCGCATTCGCGGCACCCGCGCGCCGAAGCGGGCGTGAGTGGCACGCTCGAGCGCCTGATTAGCACGATCGGCGGAGCGGGCAGCACTTCCTTAACGGCGATGGTGCTAAGCACATCCGCCGTCGGCGCGAACTCGACCCACTGTTTGGGCACCATCGCGAGCAGATCGCTGTAGGCGAGCGACACGATCAGCGACAACGCAGATTGGCTTCGTAACATCAGCTTGGGCGGTGGAAGCCTCAGATTCTCGAACAACTCGCTCAACTCTTCTGCGGCCCGCAGCGTGATGGATGTCGTCGCCCATTCTGCGCCGGCAAGCTCCTTCATCGACCGTGCGCCGGCCAGCGGATGCCCTTTGCGACAAAGGACCGTGCGCGTATTCCGAAAAAGTTCCTGCCGTACGAATTCTGGCAGCACTGGCGTATCAGGTTTCGGGCCGATGTAGAAATCAATCGACCCGTTACGCAAGCCGCTTTCCAGCGTGGGATAGAACCCTTCGATGATGTGAAGGTGCGTTGTCGGAAATCGGGTCTTGAACGGGCCAATGGCCTTCGGAAGCATCGCAATATGAGCCGCGATTGAGAGGCCGGCAACGACGCCGCCTCCTTCGCTCTTGCGCAACTGGTCGACCTCCTCTCGCGCGCGGCGGACGTCGTTCAGCACCGACGTCGCCCGGTTGATGAAAGTTTGACCGATCGGAGTGAGCACCATGCCGCGGGATTGCCGTTCGAACAGCGCCGCTCCGAGTTCGCGTTCCAACTCACCAAGACTGCGCGTCAACGCTGGCTGGGCCAGAGCAAGATGGCGCGCCGCGGCGCGCAGACTCCCCTGTTCGGCAATCGCCACAATATTTCGAAGCTGATGGAGTTTCATCGTCTGATACCGATTGGTTATCGCTGCGATCAACCTGCCATCTTCTTGGGATCGATGTCGAGACGTATCTACAGCGATCAAGGTGCGTTGTGCGGCCCGTGCGGTGCGAGAAAACGACGCCGACTGAGGGAGGGGAAGCCGGTTACATGAAGCGAGCAATGTCTGACTGCGAGAGCTTCGACGTAATCGTCGTGGGAGCAGGCCCCGTTGGGCTCTCTTGTGCCATCGAGCTTGGGCAGCGCGGCATTCGCTGTTTGGTCGTCGAGAAGAACGATCGCGTCGGCTACAGCCCGCGCGCGAAAACGACTAACGTGAGGACAAGAGGGCACCTCCGCCGCTGGGGGATCGCCAATACCCTGCGCGAGGCTTCACCCATTCCTCCAGACTATCCGCCAAGCGTCGTCTTCGCCACACGAATGAACGGCCCGCAACTCGCACGGTTCGAAAATGCTTTCAACGGGGCTCGGGAAAGGAACAATCTTTATTCCGAGGAGGCCCAGTGGGTCCCACAGTATGTCCTCGAAGAAGTTCTCCGTCGGCATGCAACGTCCCTAAGTTGCGTCGACCTGTTGTTCGAGACACAGCTCATCGATTTCGCGCAATCTGAAGGCGGTGTTCGCGCGCGCTTCCGCCACATGACATCAAACGAAGAGTGGGAGACTGAAGGCGCCTACCTAGTCGGCGCTGATGGGGCACGCAGCCACGTGCGCGAAGCGATTGGCGCTAAGATGATCGGAGACGGCGCCGCGTCGCCGAACTATAGCATCATCTTCCGCGCTCCGTCGCTCGCAAGCCGCCATCGGCATGGGGCGGCGATCATGTACTGGATGGTCAATGAAGACGTGCCGTCGCTGTTGGGACCGATGGATCAAGCTGGCCTCTGGTTCTTCATGGCGACCAAGCTCGGCGAGGATCCCAATCTCGCGGCGATTGATCCTGTCGAACTAATCCGTAGGGGAACCGGTCTTGCCGATCTCGAGATCGAGATCGTTGGCACCGATGCATGGATGGCACATCAACTCGTTGCCGACCTATACATGCGAGGGCGCATTTTCCTCGCTGGAGATGCCTGCCACCTGCACCCCCCGTTCGGCGGGTTTGGCATGAACATGGGAATCGGCGACGCCGTCGATCTGGGATGGAAGCTCGCGGCGACTCTCCGCGGCTGGGCTGGGCCAGACTTGCTCAAATCCTACGAACAGGAGCGACGCCCGGTTCATCTGCGCACAATCGCGGAAGCCACAATCAACTACGGGACCGTGGGCAACCAGCTTGTTCGTCCCCTCCTCGAGGAGGTTGGCCCCATCGGGGATGCGACGCGACGCGAAGTTGGCGAAATCATTATGGCAACGAAAGTCCGCGAGTTCAAAACGCTCGGGCTCGTGTTGGGAGCCCGATACGCGAACTCAAGCGTCATCGTCGCAGATGGCAGTGAGCCGCCTGCAGAGCATTTCATGCTCTATGTCCCGTCGGCGCATCCTGGCTGTCTCGCGCCTCATCTGTGGCTGGCCGATGGCTCGTCGCTCTACGACCATTTCGGTACCGGATTCACTCTTTTGATCGCCGACGGCGACGAAGGCGAGGCTACTCGTCTCGCCGCGGAAGCTGAGGTGCGAAGGGTGCCGCTCAAGATGATCGCGCCGTCCGATGCGCGCCTTCGCGAGCGGTATGGCGCTCGCTTCGCGCTGATACGTCCGGATCAGTACGTCGCGTGGCGCGGTGACGCCATCCCGGCCGACACTGCCGGTCTCCTGCTTCATGTCACTGGAGGCCTTGCGCCGCCAGTTGCCCGACCAGGTGTCGCCGACGCTGCATAACGACAAGTAGAAAACGGAAGGAAACAATGGAGATGTTGGACGTCCTCAGGCTCGACTTTGGCATGAGTTGAAAACGTCGATCAAGCAAGGGCGCAATTCGACTGGGTCGAAATTCCGCCTTTCTATTTCTCGAATTCGATTTCGGAGGCGAGATCGGACGCCAGAGTGGCGACGCGACTGAACTAAACTACTCGGAGGGGGAAATGAAACTTAGACGAATTGTGACGTTGACTGCGATGCTGTTGGCATCAGCCGCCTCAAGCAATGCGAGAGCTTACGAACTCGGCTACGCGGGCTGGGCGCAAAAACCTGGGCTAACGCTCGGGGCAGGAACGGCAGGCACGCCACCGCCCGGCATTTACATGTTTGATCAGTTCGTGTCGTACTCGGCCCATCTTGTCGGTCCGACTGCGCCCCAGGTCAACGGAGCCCCAACGCAGCTCCGCACGGAGGGGGCGGGCGTAGGTTTTATCATCGCCCCTGGGTGGGAATTTCTGGGGGCGAAGTACAATGCCGTCATTGTGCAGCCTGCCGCCTCCACTTCTTTGTCTGCGCCAATCAATCAACAATTGGTCGGCATGCACAACACCTATATTGTTCCGGGCGAACTAAGCTGGAAGCTTGGCGATAGCGGCTTCTTCGTGAAGACAGGCTTGGGCATGTGGGTGCCCGACGGTACGATCTCCGGACCAAACGGTATACGGAGCATTGGAAATCCGTGGTGGACCTTCCAGCCAGAGTTTGTCGTGTCCTATCTGAAGGGTGGCTGGAATTTCACGGCTTGGGTTTTCGGAGAAATCAATACTCGAAACAGCCTCACAGATTATCGAAGCGGTGACCTTCTCCATGCCGAGTTCACCGCTGCAAAGAGTTTCGACAAATGGACCTTGGGTGCTGTTGGTTACTACGTCGGTCAGGTGACGAGTGATGAATCAAGCCCGTTCTACAAGAGCGCCATTAACACCCGGTCATATGACATCTGGGCCGTCGGAGCGCGAGTGAGCTATGACTTCGGACCCGTGGTGCTTAATGTCTGGGGCCTCAAGGAGGTCAGCACCCACGTCGTCGGTGCTACTCCCCTTGTCGGGTCGGCACAACAGGGCACGACAGTCTACGCGTCCCTCAGCTACAAGATCTGGTCCTTCGATGCACCGCAGGCGCCGAAGGCTCCGGTGATCCATAAATAGGGGATGCGCTTTAAGGTCATCGCGCGGGTTTACGTCGATAAAAACCACTCCGCTCACGTTTACAAGTTGCCGGAGTGGAATGAGCGATACCGGATGACCCCCGCTATCGCGACCCGCGCAGAGCTTCTCCCAGACTGGTCCTTGGTCGACCGAGGCTTGCGGCAGAATAACCGCAAGCCCTCTTTTTGGACATATGCGGTTCCTTTACATCGATGACGGTGTGCTTTGACAGACGGGACGAATTTGATGCGAGCGCAGCAAGAAACTGCGCCGGCTACTGACTGAAGGCTTATCTACGAACTAGCCCGACGCCTTTTTGATTGAGGAAACGGCGAATAGCAGCTGAGGATGAAGCCAGCGCAAGAGTTGAAGGCGCGAATGTGTTGGGAACGGACAACCAGCAGCGTTGACTAGGAGAACTACTTCGGGACACCCCGGAATGTTACTCATGCCCGCATTATGGTGCAGGGAGCGGTGGAGGGTGATTAAGCCTCTCATCCTGAGAGGCGCCCCGGGAGTCTGGCCCGACGTTCAGTACTCTGAGCTCAGATGGGTAGCCTGGATCACGGCAGAACCGAAGTAAAGCCAGCGGAACGGAGCAGCCAGGTTGACCAATTTACTGAACCATGAAGCGGGAGTGATATGGCAGGCTGGCTGCGCCCACGGCTTTCGGCGCGATGGAGTTGCTGCCCAAAAGGAAATCCACCTCGGGCAGTTCGTCCCGGAGGTCGGCGATCAGGCTTTGTCCGAGCCTCGCCGGTGCGTAGCTCGAGATGAGGACGGATTTGAAGCTCACGAAGCTCAACAGCGACTGCACCGATCCCGCGATCTGCCGGCAGCAGTCGCGCCGCCATCGCGCATAAAACTCCTCGACGGCTCCGGACAAAGCGCCCGACCCGATGTCATCAAGCGAAAGCTGATGCGCGTTCAATTCGTCCCGCAGCCGCGACAAGCCCAGGTCATGGCCGAGGTCGGCTTTGCCGCTGTGGATCTGATAGTTCAGGATTAACCGACTGTGCAGCTGCGATCCGAGATAGAAGAACAGGAAATCCGACAGGGATCGCGCGGTGCCAAACAGACTCTCGCCGCCGGCGGCCGCGGTGATGTCGTTCTGGATGTAGACCGAGAGCTCGAGCTTGCGCTCGATGCCGGCCTGGACATCCGCGAGATCGCGGCCGAGCAACTCCCTGACGTGCTGGCTTGCATGTGCATCGTCCGGCACGGCCAGTCCGATTCCGGCAACGCGGGCACGGCTCGCTGGTGGAAGGGTCAGAAGCCCCTGTTCGATGCTGGCGGCAAGCCCGTCGGACGATTCCTGCAGGGTCGAGTAAGGATGCGCCGCGTGATATTGAACCGATCCGACGAAGTCGACGAGCGCGACATTCACGGCGCTTTCACCGAAGCTCACGCCGACCGAGAAAGCTCCCTTTGGATTGAGCGACAACGGAATCGTGGGCGGTCCGACACGCCCGCGCTGGGCTTCACCCTTCGAGACCAGACCTTCCTGCTCCAGCGAGCGCACGATGACGGACACTGTCTGCGCCGAGAGTCCCGTCTTCTCGCCGATCTCGAGGCGCGAGATTCCCGTGTTCTGCAGCAACAGCGACAGCACCAGGCGCTCGTTATAGCTGCGCACAGTCGGCGCGTTGAGGCCAGTCGCCCGATCTGCGATCCGCAGCGGGTTCGGGGGCGCAAATCGCATGTCAGGCAAAGGGAGTGCTCCTCATGTCGGAAGAACCGCGTGCGGGTTCTTCATCCCTTTTGCTCCAGATCTGGCCAGCCGATTGCCTCGATCTCCTGCGCCAATGCCATGCCAAGCGCGCGATGCGCATCCGCGTTCAAATGAAAGCCGTCGGCCTCATCGCACTGGCACACCGCGCCGGCATTGAAAAAATGCACCCCGAGGGAATCTGCCATGATTTCGAATTCCAGCGCCAGCTGCCGCGACTTCTCCGAGGCACCGGCGAAGATCGATTTCCATTCCTTCACATCGTCAAGGATCGGAGGAGGGGTGACGATCATGATCTCGGGCACGCTGCCGCCGGGGCCCGACGCCAGCTCCCTGAGGTCGTAGATCAGGCAGCCGATTCCCATCGCGACCTCCGAGGCCGGCTTGTTGAAGCGCACCTTGAGATCGTTGGTGCCGAGCATGATGATCACGAGGTCGAGCACCGTGTGGCTTTGCACGCAGGGACGTAGATAAGTCCGCCCATTCTTGTGCGCACCCTCGATCGGATCGTCATGAACGGTGGTTCGTCCGCTCAGGCCTTCTTCGATCACGTACCAGGCGGGGCCGAGCTCGCCCTGAAGCACGCCCGGCCATCTCGTATGCCGGTCATAACGCTCAAGGGGACCGCGACCCGGAATCTGGCCGTGGGTATTGGAGTCGCCGAAACAAAGAACCGAACGCATAGGCATCGTTCTGAATCCTCGCGCTTTTTTCGTGCGCATCATTGGTCGTCCGTTACCCAGACTGCAAGTTTCCAATTGATCATTCAATCTGAATAACTATTGACACGGTAAGAGGTGCATGTGCATCTTGGCATCGTCGGCGGTATCGCCGGCCTTGGGAGGTAAGGACGCCGTTGGCGCGCGCTCTTCGTCAGGAGAGCCGATCAATCCATTGACGTGCAGCAACCACGTACGCCGCAGAGCCGCGGCGGGCGCGCGGCGGACTGCGCACTCTCCTCTCGAAAGCAAAAGAACTCGGCACGTCACGTGCGGTGAAGGGAGGATTTGATGCATCAGGGATTGAAGACGCTCGGCCTCGGGTTGATGGCGTTGATGGCCGCGATCTGGCTCGGCGCCGGCGCGGCAAGCGCCGAAGAGGTCAATCTCATGCAGGGCGTTGCGCCGCGCCCCGGCGATGAGCGGATGACGGCTCCGAACCAGTTCAAGAAGAATGCTCCGTGGAAGATCGGCATGAGCCATTTCGGCGTCAATGCCAATACCTGGACCGTGCAGATGGCGCACGACGCCGAAGCTGCCGCGAAACTCGACAAGCGAGTCGGCCAATTCATCCTGCTCGATGCCAACATCAGTCAGGCCAAGCAGGTCGCCGACATCGAAGACCTGATCGCGCAGAAGGTCGATGCGATCATCGTGACGCCGCTGACGCCGACCTCGGCCGATGCCGGCATCGAAAAGGCCGTCGCGGCGGGCATTCCGGTCATCGTGCATACGGGCCTGACGGAGACCGACAAATACACCGTCGACATCCAGGGCGGTGGTGTCCACTTCGGAAAGGTGATGGGAGACTTTCTCGTCAAGCAGCTTGGCGGAAAGGGCAAGATCTGGGTCTTGAGAGGGCTTCCCGCGCATCCGGAAGACATCAACCGCTACAAGGGATTATTGGAGGCGATCAAGGGGACCGACATCAAGATCGTCGCGGAAGACGCCGGCAAGTGGCAGTACGACGTCGGCAAGCAGGTGTGCGAGACATTCTATCTGAACAATCCGCAGGTCGATGGAATCTGGTCATCGGGCGCGGACATGACCCGCGCCTGCGTCGACGTTTTCCAGCAATATGGCGCGAAGATTCCGCCGATCACCGGCGAAGGCAACAACGGCTTCTTCGCGCGGTGGATCGAACTCGGCTTTCCCTCGATCTCTCCGGAATACGGTCCTGAGCAGGGAGCTGCCGGTGTGCGCGCCGCCGTCGCGCTGCTGGAGGGCAAGTCGCTCCACAAGCGGTACATCTACGAGCCTGCGGGCTGGGACCTCGAAACGGCCAAGAAGCACTATCGCAAGGATCTGACCGCGAACGTCTGGTTTCCGACCAGCCTGACCGAGCAGGATCTGCAGAAATACTACGGCAAGCACTGAGCTGAGCCGCGGCCGCGCCGGCGCATGGGCACGCGCGCGCCGGCGCGGCGCTTCCTTCACCAGAGCAACGGTTCAAGCCATGACAGTGCAGCCGCTTGTCCAGATGGCATCGATCTCGAAAACCTTCGGCGGCATTGCCGCGCTCGAGAATGTCGACTTCCAGCTCATGCCCGGCTCCGTCCATGCCCTGATGGGCGAGAACGGAGCGGGGAAATCCACGCTGATGAAAATCCTGGCTGGCGTCGTTCAGCCGGACAGCGGCGTGGTCCGGAAGAACGGCGAGGTCGTGCGCTTCTCCTCGCCGCGCGAGGCGCTCGATGCCGGTGTCTCGACGGTCTTCCAGGAGCATTCGCTGCTGTCCAATCTCTCGATTGCCGAGAACATGTATCTCGGCAAGGAGCCGCTCACTAGGCTCGGGCGGGTCGACAAGCTGCTGATGGAGCAGAACGCGCGCGACACGCTGCGCGGCCTCGGCCTCGAGCTCGATCCCGCCACGCTGGTTGGAAATCTGTCGATCGCCGAGCGGCAGTTCGTCGAGATCGCCCGCGGCATCTCGGCACGCGCCGATATTGTCATCCTCGATGAACCTACCGCCGCGCTCAATGCGGCCGACGTCGACGTCCTCAACGCGCAGATCCTCGCGCTCAGGAAGGCACAGAAGGCGGTCGTCTATATTTCCCATCGGATGGAGGAGATCTTCAAGGTCTGCGACACGATCACAGTCTTGAAGGACGGACGAAACGTCGACACCGTCGCCGTCTCGGCGATTACGCCAAAGGAGTTGATCGCGATGATGGTCGGCCGGGAGCTGGCCGAATTGTTTCCGCCGAGATCCGCGCAGAGGAATAGCGAGATCGTCCTGTCGATCGACGGGCTTCGCCTGACGCCGGGCGCGCCGCTTTGCTCGATCGTTCTTCACCGCGGCGAGATCGTCGCCCTGGCCGGCCTCGAGGGACAGGGGCAGCGCGAGCTCGTGAGGTCGCTGGTCGGGCAATACGCGGCGCATGAGGGCAGGGTTCGGGTCCGCGGAACGGAGCTTGCGCTGCCGCTCTCGGAGGACGACGGGATACGCGTGCTGCAGGCGTTCGGCGTCAGCTTCGTGCCGGAGGACAGGAAGCTCGAAGGTCTGTTCCTCGACTTGTCGCTGGCGCACAACCTGACCATCGGCCTGCATAGCCGGCATTTCGAGTTGAAGCCGGCCAGTGCCCATCGCGACGTGATCGCGAACTCGATCAAGAGCCTGTCCATCAAGGCAGCGAAGCTGACCACGCCGGTCGGCACGCTATCGGGCGGCAATCAGCAGAAGGTGCTGCTCGGCCGCTATCTCGCGCTCGGGGCAGACATTCTCCTGATCGAAGAGCCCACGCGCGGCGTCGATGTCGGCGCCAAGGCTGAGATCTACAAGCTGCTTCGGCACTACGCCAACGAGGGTGGCGCGGTCATCGTCCTGTCGCGGGAAACGCTGGAGCTGATCGGCTTGTGTGACCGGCTCTATGTCATTCACGACCGGCATGTGGTGGCGGAGATGCCTGCGGAGGAGGCTACCGAGCACGCAATCCTCGAAGCCGCATTGCATCGTTAGATCGACAAGGGCCTAAATGACGAAGGTTGGTCTCATTCTGCTTCGCTCCAACTCGCGCTACGGGCTGTGGACTGTCCCGCTGCTCGTGGCGATGACCTGCTGCGCCGGCCTCGCGGTCTCGACCGCCGACTTCGCGAGCTGGCAGAACATCCTCAACCTGGTCGCACAGGCAGTGCCGCTGATTCTGGTTAGCATCGGCCAGATGATCGTGATCCTGGTCAAGGGACTCGATCTGTCCGTCGGCTCGGTCGTTAGCCTGACGACGGGAATCCTGTCGCTCAATGCACCCGTCTACCTGACGGTGCCGGCCGCCATGCTGGCGGCCGTCATGGTCGGACTGGCCAACGGCATCGCGGTGACCCGCTTCAGGGTTCATCCGATCATTGCGACTTTGTCGATCATGGGGATCACGCAAGGCGTGACCATGTTCGTGCGGCCATCCGCCGGCGGCACCATTGCACCCGAGATCGTCTCTCTCGTCAGCGGTCAGTTGTTGGGCATCTACATGCCCGTGATCTGGACTATCGTCGGATGCGCGCTCGCCTGGAAGATTGTGCATGGCTCCCGGTTCGGATTGCATTTGTTCGCGATCGGCGGCGGCGAGACGGCGGGCACCTTCGGAATCTCCGAGCAGCGCAACCTCCTCGCAGCCTATGTGCTCAGCGCCTGCTTTGCCGCTGCGGCCGGCATCTTTCTCGCCGGAAGGATTGCATCCGGTGACCCCAACATCGGTACGCAATATGCCGTGGACTCGATCACAGCCGTGGCGTTGGGCGGAACGCAGCTCGCCGGCGGCATCGGAAGCCTGCATGGCACGGTGATCGGCTGCGCGCTGCTCGCCCTGATCGCGAACGGCATGAATCTCCTCAACGTGTCGGCGTTCATCCAGACCGTTGTAAAAGGCCTGATCTTGCTTGTCGTGATCTCGCTTCAGCCTCGCAAGAACATCGGCCTGTAGACATGTCCTCACGCTCGCATCCGATCCAGGCCGCGCTGCGGATACCGCCCTCGTACGTGGTGTTCGTGGTGTTGCTTGTCACGCTCTGGGTGTTGCGGCCGAATCTGATGAATGTCGGGATCCTCGGCACCTTCGCCCGTCAGGTCGTGCCGCTTGGAATCGTTGTGCTTGGCCAGGTGCTCGTCATCTCCTCGCGATCGATCGATCTGTCGGCTGGCGGCATCATCCTGCTCATCAACTATCTGATCTCTTCCGGGCTGCTTTACCGGTTGCCGATCGCGTCCGTCGTCATTCTCTGCCTGGGCGTGGGACTGGCTGTGGGGCTCCTGAACGGGCTTCTCGTCGGCAAGCGCCGGGCATCGGCCGTCATCGTCACGCTTGCGGTCAACATCGTCCTGATCGGGATGGTCGAGTATCTCGCCAACGGCAAACCGCCGGGCGACGTCCCGAGCTCGTTCAGGGATCTCTACAATGCGCGCTTCTGGACGATCCCCGCACCGGTGATCTTCTGGGTCCTGCTGACCGGCATCATGAGCGCCTTCCTCGGCACCTCGATCTTCGGACGCTTCGTGCGGTCGATCGGCAGCAACCCGGTCTCGGCGCATTTCTCCGGCGTGCCAGTCGAGCGAACGGCGATCGTTGCGCACACGATCTTCGGACTCATGGCGGCGGTGGCCGCGCTCGTTCAGACATCCTCGATCGCCGTCGGCAGTGTCAGGTTCGGACCGGAGCTGGTCATGAACTCGATCGCCGCGACGATCCTTGGCGGCGTGGTGTTCGGCCGTCCTGCGGAAGTGTGGGGGCCGTTCGTCGGCGTCCTCTGCTTCACGCTGCTGTTCGCGGTCATGACCACGATGGGTGTGCAGGAGCCCGGCAAGCTCATCGTGCAGGGTCTGATCATCCTGTTCGCCGCGATCTTCTACGGCATACGTTCCAAATCCAACTGAGTGAGGTAGCGATGACGCGACGTGTTCTGTGCTTTGGCGATTCCCTGACCTGGGGATGGCTCGCGGTCCGGGAAGGGTCCCCCACGACCCGCTTTCCGTACCGCGAACGCTGGACCGGCGTCATGGCTGCCAAGCTCGGCGCTGACTATGAGATCATCGAGGAGGGGCTGAGCGCGCGCACGACGTCGATTGACGATCCCGTCGATCCGCGGTTGAACGGCGCAGCCTATCTGCCATCGGCGCTGGCAAGCCATCTCCCGCTCGACCTCGTCATCATCATGCTCGGGACCAACGATACCAAGAGCTACTACCATCGCACGCCCTACGAGATCGCCGTCGGCATGTCGAAGCTGGTGGCCCAGGTGCTGACGTCGGCCGGCGGGGTGGGCACGGTCTATCCGGCGCCAAAGGCATTGCTGGTGGCGCCGCCGCCGCTGGCCGCGCTGCCCGATCCCTGGTTCGAGGGCATGTTCGAAGGTGGCCGCGAGAAGACACTTGCCCTTGCATCGCAATACAAGGCGCTGGCGAACTTCATGAAGGTCGAGTTCTTCGACGCGGGAAGCGTGATCTCGACCGATGGCGTCGACGGTATCCACTTCACCGCAGAGAACAACGCCGATCTCGGAACGGCCTTGGCCGGTAAAGTCATCGACATATTTGCTTCACTTTAGACTGGCTCGAAGGGTGGGTTCAAACGACAGGATCCTCTATTCCCGCTCGCGACGCATGCATTGACGTAAAACGCGACCATATTCTGCGTCGGACGTTCATGGCGAGCGTCGCGCGCCGTCTCTCTACGAAAGCGGATCCTTCGCTAACTTGGTGGCGTTGTAAACTCGCCGGGGAAGGTGCGCTGCTCTTGTTGAGTGCAGGATCGCTCCGAGTGCGGCGAGAATGGCCGCCAACTGGCAGGATCGGTTAACTTGAGGCCACAAGAACTTGTCAGTCTGAAAGTGTAATCATTCGCTTCGAGAGGGCATTGAGGAAGAGCCGGACACGGGTCGGCATCTGGCGGTTTTGTGAGAACAGCGCGCAGACCGGTGCGGGATCGCTGCGCCATTCGGGCAGCACGCGCACAAGCCGTCCCGATGCGAGGTCTGGCGCGACATCGACCCAGCTCTTCATGATCAGTCCGGCGCCGTCGAGCGTCCAGTCATGCGCCGCCTCGCCATTGTCGCTGCGCAGCCGTGACGACGCTTCGACCTCGACCGCGCGCCCGTCGCCATGCACCAGCCGCCAATACACCTGCGCGCTCCTGTTGTAGAGCAGGCAGTCGTGGCTCGCGAGATCTTCAGGCGTTGCAGGTGGGCCGCGCCGATCGAGATAGGTCGGCGATGCCGCGACGATGCGATGATTGTCGATCATAGTCGCGATTGCTCCCGAAATTGCCGAGGTGTGGCACCGGCAATTCGGCGGAAGGCGCGGGTAAAATGTGCCGGATCAGTGTAGCCGGAGGAGAATGCGATTTCTATGATCTTGAAATCCGTGTCGCGCAAAAGCTTCCTGGCATTCTCGAATCGGATGGTATCGATCAGATCCGAGTATGTAAGGCCGGCGTACGCGAGCTTGCGTTGCAAGCTCCTCTTGCTCGCGCCAGCCATCTCCGCGATTTCAGCGAGGGCTGGAAGTCTTTCATCCAGATAAGACGGCAACATCAACTTGAGAGTTGCGATAATATCATGACCTGATGGGCCGGCCTCATCGTCTTGCGAAGAAACTATTTTCTCCTTTGCGCGATTTGGGAGGCTGAGGAGCGAGATTGGAATATCGATCCATGATGAGTCCTGACCGGACAGGAAGCGCGTGTTTGGCCAGATTGATTGACACGCAGGGCTCGGCGTATAGCGGGCTTCAAAGGCCATTGTTGCCGGGGCCCAGTCCGGCCCGGCGAACTGCTGGACCATGTATATAGGGAAAACATTCTGAAGCCACTGTGAATGCTCGAGATGCAGGAGCCCTTTTGTTCCAGTGAGTCTGCTGCAAAACCTCACGTGATCGTCGTAGCGCTCGATCCAGTTGCTCAAGTTCGAGTCCTCGATCGACGCCCATTTGCAAGCCTGCCGCAGCGCGACCAACAGCGTCGGGGCATGGCCGATCAGAGTCCGGGTTTTCTCACTCAGGTGACAATAGTGCAGACGTCGAGAAGCGTGGAATCCGAAATCCGTAATGCCTTGCGATCTCCGGGCGATTTCCGCGAAGTCGATTACCTGCAGGATCGGAACGTAGTGATTGGCCTTTTCTTCCAGCGATGCCGGAAGACGAGATCTTTCCAGAAACGAACCCGTTGATGCGCCGATATCGCTAAGGATATCAGCGAAGGGAATGAGGAACTGGCAGCGGGTCAAATGAATATTTGCCACCGGGCCGCCCCTCGATCGTAAAATTGATGCTGTCCGTCCGCCCGAATTTCGCTGGGCCCGGGCGTTTGCGTCGCCGGCAAGAATGGGAGAATTCGCCGTCCCCCTCCCGGCATGCACCGTTTTCGCACCGCAGCGATATGGTTCGTCGAGCAGCAAGGCCGCTCTTTCGATGCGGTTCTTGTCGGTTTTTGGCGTCTGATGGCCAGACGGCCAACAACTCGGTGCATAAATTTAGATAAAATCAAGGCTACAACCTGAACGGAATGAAGTTCAGCCTTTCGCGCTGCGGCTATGAAGCCTGTTCCTTTGCCTTCGCAATATGTCGTGCGCACGACAACGGTTGGAAGAAAGCCGTCGAGCTTATCGAAAGGCAATTTCTGACGAACCCTACTTTTCCTGGGCCGCCGTCTCAAAGCAAACGACGGCAACAGCGGCACGTAGTGATTCGCCTCTTCATCCGCAAACAGTTGAAACTTCCGCGAGAAGCGATGCGGCGAGGCCGTTCTGAATGACGCTCGGCTAACGGCATAAGAAACTGAAAGTGAGTCGCGGAATGAAGGTCATTATTACCTGCCAAAAAATTTGCAGCGTCGCAGACTAGCAGGCCGCTGATTTTCTTGCACTGTCTTTGACGCGTAATGCCAGGTCTTGCGAGAGGTCGCCCTGACTTTATTTTCTTTTGACGTAAATTTTGGCGGCTGATGGCCAGATTCGGGCCGGAAACGCCTGCAGCCTTGTAACAGCGGTTTTTTCTTGAGGGGCGCAGGGGGGGGCTTCACGCCTCACATCAACCGATGAGAGCTATCCCATTACCTTCATCGGGGGCGATCCGCGCGGCCATTGTCGCATCGCTGCAACGAGGTGACGCGACTCTCGATAGTACGGCCCGCGCACTCAAGGTCAGTTCGCGGACGTTGCAGCGTCATCTCGGCCGAATGGGCACAAGTCACAGCAAACTGCTCGCCGAGGTTCGTCTGAACGCCGCTTGCCATTTGCTCGCGGACTCAAGCAAGCGCCTGTCGGATATCGCTAAACTCCTCGGATACTCCAACGCAAGCAGCTTCAGTCGTACTTTCGCGCGTCTGATGAAAGTTCAACCCGTTGTTTACAGGCGGAAGCAACGTGCTCGGAAGCTGAGCGGACGTGTCATCGCACGGGACCGTGCGTGATCGACCGCTGAAGTATTCCAGACGATTGGCGCGAAATGGCAAGACGCGTGACCTGAATTGGCGCGAAAGGTCTAGTGAGATTATCAGGCTCCTGAAGGGAGCGACTTGTTTGACGTTCAGGGAGCACGGGTGTGCCTTGGAAGGCGTCTGAGCCGATAGCAGCAGCGTACTTCGCACGCGAGATTTGTTGAATGTCCGAGCATCACCGGCTTGTGCCCATTCGGGAAATGATACCCTCGCAACAGCGAGAGTCCCGTAGCGATGTGGTTGGGCGAGCGGAGAGGTTCGCTTTGAGCCGCCCTCATCAACCGCTGTCTGTTGCGGCTATATGTCGTGCCCTAATGGTGAGTGAGCGGACGCTGCGCAATGCATTCAACGAGATCCACGGCGTCCCGCCCTGCCGGCGTCTTCGCATGCTACGATTGCTACACGCCAGGAAGGTCCTTCTGGCGGGCGACCGCAAGCTGATCACCGTTACCAATGTTGCAATCGCTTGGGGCTTCAGTGAGCTAGGGCGCTTTTCTGTCGAGTATAAAAGGGCATTCGGCGAGAGTCCGTCTCAAACGCTTAGCGGAAGCATTCGGACCTGCTGCATCGGCGTTGACCGTGGCGTCAGCCCAACGTCGCGGTTGGAAAATTGCAAAGCGCGGTGTCCTGAAGTGACGCCAACTCTCGCGCCACCGATCTCGACCAGTGCTCCCCGAAGTCTTCGGGATGAGACGAGCTATAGCGGCTGCGTAAGTTTGCTTGGATAGGACCAGCCATTTGCTCACTGAATCCGATCAGAGCAATTCATGTATCGCCTTTTGCCGCGGCTATCCCGGAGCCGATAGCCTCAACCACCGTCCTATTAAGACGGTTTCAGCGTGGCTCGGCGGCCATGAATGAGACCTTCGACCCTGTTCGCGGCAACGTTCAACGTGGCCATATCGGTCGCACCTTCGTCCCCGCTCGCGATCTTGAGCCGCTGATCGCTCAGGATGTCATCAATCCGGTCCTCAATGTCGGATAATTCATCCTCGTGCTGGGCCTTGCGAACCCGTCGAGCCAGGGCATAGAGCGCGTCGAGCGCTGCTTCATCAGGTTTCGACGTCCGCAAGCCGACAAACCTCCAGGCTGCGGCGAGGACCGAAGCCAGTCCGCCAAGGATCATCGGAGTCAGGTAGATCGCATTGCTCCATTCGTCCAAAAAGCTTTCTTGGGTGCCGTTGAAGTATTCCGCCGCACCCGGGTGAACCGGCAGGAAGGCGTCCGGATCCGTATCAGGGGCGGTGACCTCCGCAAGGATCGGCAGTTCGCCGATGAGGTCCCGGCGTGCGGCGAGAAGCGATCTTGTCAGGTCGGCTATGGTGTCGGAATTGAGCTTTTTCTGCGCGACCAGGTAGAAAGACACCCGCAGTGTCGTCAGGTCGTCATCCGGGACTGCGGGCGAACCGCGGAGCGTGCCTTTCGGCACGTCGAAGCTTTCGTAGGCGCGATGACTTTCCGCAATCGCGCCGGCCGCTTCAACGGGAATGAGCACCGGCTGGGATTTCGGGTTTTGCGGGAAGAGGCTGCGCGCGAGTGAGAGGTATTTTGCGGTCAGGGGGATGACGAGCAGGAGCGCATCGACGCTTGTGGAGTCGACTGCCTGGCGTGCCTCAAGCAACGAGACATCCCTGAATTTCACGTTTGCGCGGTCGAGATCATATTGCTGACGCAGTGCGTTGACGACGGCTCTGTTGATCTCTCCGCCGACCACGCCAACGCGGCGGCCTTTCAGGCTCGCCATGTCGGTCAGCGGCGAACCGGGAGGAGCCACAATCAGCACGACCGCGTGCGCAAGCACGAGGACTGCTTGGGCTTGCGACAGGTCACCAATGTCGCCACGGACGACCGCGAGGTCGGCCTTGCCGGATGAAAAGGCATTGGCGGCCTCGAGCGCGCTCGGTTGTCTGACAACCCGGAGCCTCACTGGCGCTGACACGGCGGTCAGGCGACCGGCGATGGCGGACAAGACCTTATCGGGTTCACCATCAAGCGATCCAACCGCGGCGGTCAACGTGACCGGTCGGATGTACCAGAAATAGGCAAACAGCCCCGCGCCAATCGCCAGCAGCAATGCGCCGCTCACCATCACGATACGAAGCCAGGCCGGTAGTTTGATGGCGGTCATCGAGTGATTCTCCGACTAAAGCTAAGCCTTGCGTTGTAGCGTCGTCAACGGCGCTTCTCTGACGCAGCCGTGTCTTGTCTCGGAATTGTATTCCCTTCCGTCGCGGGTCAGGCAATGGATTACGGCATGAAGCTGTTCGAGCGCTGGTGCCGCCTCAGGTTGCTCGATGTGTTTGTTTCCGGGGCCGCCAGATGGCAGCCTTGCTCGAGGAGGCGTTTGATGCGGGAAAGGTCGGCGCCCAAGGGACGGAGTAACCTGCCGCAGGGCGAGACGATCCACTGTCCGGTCAATGCCATATCGCTGTCTGCGAGTTGCTCGGAGTGACAGGGATATCAAGCCCCATTCGACACCACGAACCGACATTGGCTTTGCTTATGACGTGTGAGCTCATGCAGCGAAGGGCGCGCCCGCACGGTCTCATGCGAAATGATCTGCGACTGGTGCGCGGTTGACGGAGTATCAATCTCCATTGAATGCTTTCCTGGCGAACCGGCTAAGTGCGCCGCCGTTCCCTCAGGCGTCGGCGCGCGCAATGGAAGTTGTTAGCGCAAATTTTCCCGGTTCTGCTATGCAGTTTCGGCAAAGGCGCGGACACCGTTGGTAGCGTGCTGGGAAAAGTCCCTCGCGGTCGCACCGAAGCCGATCCAGCGTCCGTTGGTCCACGACCAAAGCTCGTGCTTGCCGAATTTGCATAGCGGGCCGTAGAGTTCTCCGTAAATTGGCAAGCAGATGAAAAGTGGCCGGTATGCCAGCCCGCTCAACATGGCAAGGAGCATTTGATGCAAAAGCGATTGACCCAGAGCTCGCGCTGACGAAGCGCAGAATTTCTGCGGTAGCATCTTGGAAGTTATGTCGTTGTCGCCCCACTCGCCAATCGTTTGAAGTCGTTTCAATCAGGTACCTAGGAGAAAAAAATGGACATCACTCGTCGTAACCTTGCGCTGGGAGGCATGGGCCTGCTGGCAGGAGCGGCTGCAACACGATCAGCCCTTGCGCAGGATTCCTTCTTTGGCGTGGGGCAAGGCCTGGAGGATTTCTGGCTCGCGAGCGACGCCTACATATTCGGCTATCCGTTGGTGACGATGGAGATGACCCGCCGGGTGCTCACCAACGTCGCCGAACCCATGGGAACGAAGGCGCCGATGGGGCAGATCATCAAGCTGCGTCACTATCCGGACGCCTCGTTCAGGGATGTCACGGCGCCGAACGCGGACACCCTCTACACGACGTCCTTTTTCGATGTCGGGAAGGAGCCGTGGGTCCTCAGCATCCCGGACATGAAGGGGCGTTACTTCCTCATGCCGATGCTGGACGGCTGGACGACGGTGTTTCAGGTGCCGGGAAAGCGCACCACGGGCACCGGCGCCCAGACATACGCGATCACCGGACCTGGCTGGAAAGGCACGCTGCCGGATGGCATGAAGGAGTACAAGTCGTCGACCAATATCGTGTGGTTGCTCGGCCGCATCTATTGCACCGGCACGCCGGAAGACTACGCGGCTGTCCACAAGCTGCAGGATGAGTGCAAGCTCGTTCCGCTCAGCGCCTATGGCAAGCCGTACACGCCGCCTCCGGGTAAGGTCGATCCGTCGATCGACATGAAGACGGCAGTCCGCGAACAGGTCAATCGCATGGACGCGGTGTCGTACTTCAAGCTGCTGTGCGAACTGATGAAGACCAATCCGCCGTCGGCCGCAGATGCGCCCCAGCTTGCCAAATTCGTCCGCATCGGCATCGTCCCCGGGCAGGACTTTGACGAAACCAAGCTGAAGGCGGACTTCCTGAAGCGCGTCCCGGAAGTGTCGTTCGACAGGATCATGCTTCAGTTCAAGGTCAACAAGGCCATCAAGGACGAGAACGGCTTTGCGTTCACGACGAAAACCGGCATCTACGGCACCGATTACCTGATGCGGGCCCTGGTGACCGCGATCGGGCTTGGCGCCAATCGTCCGCAGGATGCGGTCTACCCGACCTCGCAAAAGGATGCGGATGATCGCAAGTACAATGGTGCGAACAGGTACGTCATGCGGTTTCCCAAAGGCCACCTGCCTCCGGCCGAGGGATTCTGGTCGCTCACGATGTACGACAGCGGCTACTTCTTCGTGAACAATCCGCTCAACCGATATTCGATCAGTGCGCGGGAAAACCTCAAGCAAAATCCGGACGGCTCAACCGATCTCTACATCCAGAAGGACTCCCCGGGCAAAGACAAGGAGGCAAACTGGCTTCCCGCACCTGAGGGAGACTTCATCCTCATGCTGCGCATGTATTGGCCGCAGGAAACCGACCCGTCGATCATCAACGGCACATGGACGGTTCCGGCCGCCAAGAAGGTCACTTGAGAAAACTCGAACTCATGCCGGCCCTCAAGTGGGCCGGCGTAGCCGAATGATTTCGTGATCCAACTGCACCGTCGCCAAGACGAACGGTAAGCGCCGGTGCAGAAGCACGAATCTCGGCGAGAGACGTAACCGGGCGATCGCGTGAAGCGCCTCCGGTAGACCAGTGCGATTTTCCCATTCTAGCTCAGGAGGCAGGACGAGCATATGCGCTCTATCTCTCCACAAACTCGTCATGCCCTGCCTTGTGCCGGGAATCCACGTCTTGGTTTCCACGTGAGAAAGACGTCATGGCCCGGACAAGCCCGGCCATGACGAACGTGGAAACAGCAGCGCCAAGGCTTTCGCCGCCATATGCGATCGCCCTACCTCGGGAGGGGAGCCGCCTGGCTGTTTCAGCCGCTCGCGGCTAAGTCCACTCATGCACAGAAAATGGCCGTTCGCGTTCAGGACCAGGACTGACGCGAAGGGCCAACCGGATCGGCCGCTCGCATTTCTTCGACGCCCTCTGCAGGGTAAGCCCGCGTGCCCAACATGGCAGCGTGAACGTTGCGTATGGTGGCGTAGAGGAAGGCCGTGGTCAGCCCAAACAGCAGCATGCCGTTGAGAGCTTCGAGCGCCCCCAACATCTGCCAACGGTCGGAAAGATGGAGGCTTGCATGGCCGAAGGTCGTCATCGCACCAATTGAATACAGCATCGCCGAGCGCTCGTCTGGAAGAGCGCTGAGCCAGAGGTAGGCTCCTGCCCAGAAAGCTGCCCCTATGGCGTGCAAGGCGGTGGCCGACAGCACGGTCGCTCCGACCACCGCAACAAACGTAGCCAGACGACCGCGAACTCTTTTCGCACGCTTCAAGCTTCGCTCAACGCCAAGTTCAATCGCTCCGAGACCGATGACGTGGATGACGGATGCAAGGACGATCAAGGGGAGTCCCCACAGCCAGTCTGTGATCCACGCTTCCGACGCGAGAAAATCCATGTTGCTGCCAGCCTCGAGCCGAATTGTCGGCGTCGAGCAAGTCACGCGCACGACGATCGGTTACCAAAATCGCGCCATTTCGGCAGCCGCATGCGGTGGGCGGCGGCAATCACGCTGGCGCTCCGTGACGCGCGTGCCGCTAGCGCCATGACGCTGAGGACGGGACGAGCGGGAGATACAGGTACTGCACTTGTTCGACCAGGGCCGCTGCAAGGGTCGATGCGGAACGGGCGGCAGCTACCTGCCGCCCGGCACGAGACGTGTTCAATAGCAAGGAGGATAGGGATAGTAGCCGCAATAGGGCCGGGCGTAGTAGGCGGCTCCGGCGGCGGCAGCTCCGACTGCCGCGGCTCCTGCATACATCGCGCCCCGGTATGCAGTGCGCCGCGCGACGCCCGCAAAGGAAAGCGGTGTAAAGGGGCGGCCGATAATATCGATGAATATCGAGGCTGCGCCGTCGGCACCGTTTAGATCGCCCTCAAGGGTCTGGACCGCGAAGACGAGCTTGTCCCCATCCAGCTTCGGATTTTTAAGGACGACCACGGCATCCTTGACGGAGCCGTCCTTGGTGTTGAAAGCCGAAACAGTCGCGTTTGGAGGATCGCTGGCAAAGCTGTCCTTACCCGTGCCCCAGTCGGCGATAATGTCAGCCGTGAGCTGATGGCCGGCGGCGCGCACGGGCCGGTCTGCGAATATGATCGAGTTCGGCATGACGCCGGTCAGCACGAGGCTGTCGCCTTGCAGTGTTGCGCTACGGGAATTGAGAACGATGAGCGATGGCACGATTTGAGCATGTGCAGCCGAGGGCGCGCCAATCGTCTTCAGTTGTCCGTTGGGCGCGCTCTGAGCCCGCGCAGTCCCGGTGTCGAGCAGTAACGTCGCCGCCAGCAATGCCATGCAAATTTGCACGCCGTTCTTGTTGCGCATCTCGTTCTCCTTGCGATCAGCCGGGGGCTTCCGGCACGTTCGTAAGTGCAGACCGTAGACACCCTGAAACCGGCCGCCTATGCAAAATCGGCAGAAACATGCGGCTGGTCAACTCTGCCTTTTTCAGCATGGTCCGGCGCGCATGAATCAAGGTCTCGCCCCTGTCCGCGGCCAACGTTCAACGTTGCCATGTCAGCTTCATCCTCGTCCATCTCTGACAACTTGTCCTCGCGCTCCACCTTGCTGTCGTCGAGCACCTGTCCCGAACACAGCTAAGCCTTGCGCTGAAGCGTCGTCAGCGGCGTCTCTCCGAAAGCTGCACGGTACGTCGCAGCAAAGCGCCCGAGCTCTAAGAATTGATGCTCCCGCGCAATGCTGGAGACGCTTGCAGTGGAGGCATCGGCGCGCCGTAGCGCGGCGCGGGTCTTGTTCAGCCTGCGCAACAGGAGGTATCGCATTGGGCTGACGCCGAGAAATTCGTGACAGCACATCCGCAATGTGCGTTCGGGCACGCCGATTTCGGCACAAAGATCGGGCAACGCGATCTTCCGGTCGACGGATTTGCGCAGCGCTGCTTCGAAGCGGGCCATCAAGGCTGTGTGGTTGGAGCGTGTCCTGGATCTCCTTTCCGTCCTGTCTCCAGTGAGGCAATGGATCACGGCATGAATCATGTCCTGTTCGAGCGCCCTTGCCACCTCGGGCCGCCCAATCAGCTTGTTTGCAGGAGCTGCCAGGTGACAGGCATGTTGGAATAGGTGCTGAAAGCGGGACAAGTCCGCGCCGGAAGGGTGGAGTAGTCTGGTGGAGCGCGGCGGCAGGATTGGCTCGCCGGTCAATGCCGCAACACTCTTTGCAAACTGCTCCATGGACAAGGATATCAAACCCCATTGGCATTTGCCGACCGATCGCTGATGCATCCGCTGGCCGAGCCCATGAAAGGCCACCTGGCCGCTTTGGAAGGTAAACCCGTCGCATTCCAGGCTCACCCGGCCAACTGGAAAGGACAAAAGGACCCTGTCGGCTGCGAGCGAAATGCAGGCAATGCGCGGTAGCGATTCGCGCAGCCGCATGATGACGAGATGGTCCAGTTTCAGCCGCAGCAGCTCCGCTTCGAAATCCCCGGGGCCAGTTATCGTGAGATTGACACTGATATCGCCGAATCCGGCTTCGTAGGCTCCGGGATCGTCAAACCTTGAAATGGAGCGTTCAGCCATGTCCCGTTGTCCCATCGGACGGGCGGATGGCTCTTGCGACCATTTGATGCTCGTGGGGCCCGTCGATGAGGCACCATCAGGCAATCGATGGGGGGCGACTATGCAATTCCGGCGCCATGAGACAATAGGGCGCGTCAAAGAGTGCAGAAGGATATTTCGGTCGTAAGCTGCGCCGACGCAAATCGGCCGGTCGATTTGCGCGATCGGGTAAAGCAAATGCAGCGACTAGTGAAGCCGACCCACGATGACTTCGACTGGCAGTGTTGTGGGACGCATGAGATGGACATGGGGATCCTGCGCGGGCCGTCGCAGTGTTTCCGACGGTAACTCTCCAAAGAGCGTGCGATAGGCGACCGAGAAGCGCCCGAGCTCCCAGAACCCGTAGTTGGTCACGATATGGGTAACGGTGGCCTTGGAGGCGTCAGCACGCAGCAGCGCGCGCCGGACCAGATACATTCTTCGCATCGTGAGATAGCGGATCGGAGCCATGCCGAGATGTTCTTCGCAAGCCAATCGCAGCGTCCGCTCGGAAACGCCGGTCGCAGCGCAGAGTTCGGTCAGATAGATGGCACGGTCCGGGTTTTCAGCCAGATAATTCTCGAGCCGCGCAATAATCGCATCGTGACGCTGCCTGCCAGCGGTGATCTCGATGCCGGCGCCCTCGGCAAGGCATCGAACCATCAGATGAGACATTTGTTGTTCGAACCCGCGACGTAGCTCCGGCGATTCCAGAGCGTCCGGCGTCCTACGGGCTAACTCGCCGACGGTTTGGTGCATCTTCAACAGGCGCGACATCAACTCCGGGCGGGGCCGAACTACGCGGGTTGTCAGCTTTGCCGGAAAGTCAGCTCCAACGACAGTTGCCAGCGTTGCACTCATATCATCCTCGGTGAGCGACATCCCACCATAGCGATGGTTGGCGCCGGTACGCTGATGCGTGACGTCGAGCTTGTCGATGACGATATCACCCGGCGCGACGTCCATGCCGCAGTGCTGAATCGAGGGGCCTTCCAATTGCGTCAGAAAGCCGATGGATCTGCGCCCGGGCCGGACAGCAAATCTATTGA
>NZ_JAQOSR010000143.1:0-24352 GCF_046718885.1 Bradyrhizobium sp. UFLA01-814
ACCGTGAAGCAGGTCGGGCTCAACATCGCGATCAACGGCGGCTCCGGCGGCTTCGTGATGCCGGACTTCTACAAGAATGTCGGCAATGCCGCCGAGGGCCTGCAGGGCGTCGCGCACTGGAACCACGACGTCAGCGACGACGCGCAGAAGGTGAATGTCGAATTCAAGAAGCGCACCGGCGAATTCGCGTTCGAATATGCCGGCGGCCTGGTCGCGCAGACCTTCATGCTGGCCGACGCGCTGGAGCGCGCCGCCTCCGCCGATCCCAAGAAGGTGCGCGAGGCGCTCTCGACGCTCGATGTCTCCTCGGGCTTTGCTGCGATGGCGCCGGGCGGCAAGGTGAAGTTCGGGCCGGACGGCAAGAACGTCTACGGCCGCCCGGTCGGCGTGCAGTGGCAGAACACCGATCTCGTCAGCGTCTTCCCGAAGGAAGACGCCCGCGCCCCGCTGATGAAGACCTGAGCCGCGGTCGCATCGCATGTGGGAGACACTGGCCCAGGCCGTGATCAACGGCCTGCTCATCGGCGGCATCTACGCGCTTGTCAGTATCGGCGTCACGCTGATCTTCGGCGTGGTCAAGATCGTCAACTTTGCCCAGGGCGAGTTCGTGATGATCGGGATGTATATCTCGTTCTTCCTCGCCACCCAGTTCAGCATCGATCCGCTGGTCTCGCTCGTGGTTTCGATGCCGGTGCTCTTCCTCGCCGGCGTCCTGATCCAGCATTTCCTGATCCGCAGGGTGCTGGGGCCGAACGACATGCCGCAGATCTTCCTGACCTTCGCGCTGTCGCTGTTGCTGCTCAATCTCTCGCTGATGTTGTTCAGCGCCAACTACCGCACCGTCCACACGTCTTATTCGGAGGCGGCGTTGCACATCGGCGGGCTGTACATACCGGTGGCGAAACTGATCGCCTTTGCGGTCGCAATGGCGCTGAGCGGGCTGCTGTGGGTGTTCCTGCACACCACCGATCTCGGCCGCGCCATGCGTGCGGCGTCGCAGAACCGCGACGTCGCGATGCTGATGGGGATCAATCCGAACCGCGTGTTCGCGGTGGCGTTCGGAACCGCACTGGCGCTCGCGGGCGCCGCCGGCTCGCTGCTGATGCCGTTCTATTCGGCCTATCCATTCGTCGGGCAGGTGTTCGTGCTGATGGCGTTCGTCGCCGTCGTGATGGGCACGCTCGGCAATGTGATGGGCGCGCTGATCGCAAGCCTGATGATGGGCGTCGCGGAATCGCTCGGCATCCAGTTCGTCGGCGCCGATTCCGGCCTGATCGTGGTGTTCGCGATGCTGCTGCTGACGCTTGCCTTCAGGCCGAGCGGGCTCGGCGCCAGGAGGGGCCGGTGATGCAGACGTCCAGCAACTTCAAATGGCTGTGGCTCACGATCGGCGCCGTCGTCATGCTCGCCTTGCCCCAGCTCGTCACCTCATCGTTCGCGATCGACATCTTCATCCGCATCCTGCTGTTCTCCTTCATCGGCGTCGCCTGGAACCTGATGGGCGGCTACGCCAAGCAGCTGTCGCTCGGGCACGCCGCTTATTTCGGGCTCGGCGCCTACACCTCCACCATCATGCAGGTGAATTACGGCATCTCGCCCTGGATCGGGATGATCGCGGGCGGCGTGGTCGCGATGCTCGCAAGCCTGCCGATCGGCTGGCTCTGCTTCCGCCTGCGCGGCCCCTACTTCACCATCGCCACCATCGCGACCGCCCAGGTGCTGATGCTGATCTTCCTGAAGTTCCGCGACTTTGCCTGGGGCGCCGAAGGCACCACGATCCCGAACCTCGGCAGCGCGCCGCTGATGATGCAGTTCGAGGAGAAGTCGTCTTACTATTACGTCGTGCTCGGCCTGCTCGTGGTCGGGCTGTGGATCACCCACATAATCGAGAAATCCTGGATCGGCTACTATCTCGTCGCGATCGGCGAGGATGAGGACGCCGCCGAAGCGGTCGGCGTCAACGCGCCGAAGGTCAAGCGCGACATCTACATGATCAGCGCGTTCCTGACCGCGCTCGCGGGGACGTTCTACACGCAGTACATCTACTTCATCGATCCTGCGACCGCGTTCAGCTTCAACGTCTCGATCGAGGCGGCGCTGGTATCCATCGTCGGCGGCATCGGCACGCTGTGGGGGCCGGTAATCGGCACCGTGCTGCTGGAGACCACGTCGGCGCTGCTGCAAAGCTGGCTCGGCAGCTCGGTGGGCGGCATCCAGCTCACGGTCTACAGCCTGATCCTGATGGCTGTGATCCTGTGGCGGCCGACCGGTCTGATCGGGTTCGCGACCGACATCTATCACCGCACCGCCCGGCGCAAGCCGGCGCGCGCCTGAGGTCGTCGCGATGGCAAAAGCACTGGTCATCAAGGGTCTCAGCAAGCGCTTCGGCGGCCTGCGCGCCGTGCAGGACGTCAGCTTCACGGTGCAGGAGAACGAGACGGTGGCGCTGATCGGGCCGAACGGCGCCGGCAAGACCACGAGCTTTCACCTGATCACCGGATTTCATCGGCCGGATTCCGGCTCGGTGCTCGCCTTCGGCCACGAGGTCGTGGGGCTCAGGCCGCATGATGTCTGCGCGCTCGGCCTTGCCCGCACCTTCCAGGTGGCAAAGCCGTTCGGCGCGATGACCGTGCTCGCCAATGTGATGACCGGCGCGTTCCTGCGCGACCGCCATATCGCCGCCGCACGCAACAAGGCGCTCGAGGCGATTGAGTTCGTCGGCCTCGGCGCCAAGGAGCAGACCCCGGCCAAGGACCTCACCACCATCGACCAGCGCCGGCTGGAGATGGCCCGCGCGCTGGCAACGCAGCCAAGGATCCTGCTGCTCGACGAGGTGATGGCCGGGCTCAACCCGGCCGAGATCGACCAAGCGGTGGCGCTGGTGAAGAAGCTGTCCGCCAGCGGCCTGACCATCGTGATCGTCGAGCATGTGATGCGCGCGATCATGGCGGTGGCCCGCCACATCGTGGTGCTCGACCACGGCCAGAAGATCGCCGAGGGCGCGCCGAAGGAGATCGTGGAGAATCCGGAAGTGATCCGCGCCTATCTCGGCTCCTACGTGCATCCGCCGGCGCAGGGAGACGCCCATGCTTGAGCTCTCCCGCGTCAGCGCCAGCTACGGCTCGGTCCCCGCCATCACCGACGTCAGCATCTCCATTGGCGAGGGCGAAGCCGTCGGCCTGCTCGGTGCCAACGGTGCCGGCAAGAGCACGACGCTGCGCGCCGTCTCCGGCCTCGTCAAGCTGTTCAGCGGCAAGGTCACGTTCGATGGCGTCGACCTCGCCACGCTGCCGCCTTACCGGATTCCCGAGCTCGGCATCGCGCACGTCCCTGAAGGCCGCCAGGTGTTCCCGGAAATGACGGTGCAAGAGAATCTCGAGATCGGCGCCTACACGCCGAAGGCCAAGGCGGATCGCGCACGCACGATGGAGCTCGTCTACAGCATCTTCCCGCGGCTCGCCGACCGCAGGAAACAGCTCGCCGGCACCATGAGCGGCGGCGAGCAGCAGATGGTCGCGGTCGGCCGCGGGCTGATGTTGAAGCCCCGCCTGTTGATGCTGGACGAGCCCTCGCTCGGCCTCGCCCCGGTGATGACCGACGTGACCTTCGAGAAGATCGGCGAGATCCACAAAATGGGCACCGCGATCCTCTTGGTCGAGCAGAATGTCAGCCGCGCGCTGTCACTGGTGCAGCGCGCCTATGTGTTGGAAAGCGGCAACGTGATCATGCAGGGCACCAGCGCCGAGCTCGCAGGCAACAAGCAGGTACAGGCAGCGTATCTCGGGATTTGAGGCATCGTCTGCTAACCCGTCATCCTGAGGAGCCGCGTAGCGGCGTCTCGAAGGATGAATCGGCCACCAGCCGGGCCGTCGACCCTTCGAGACGCGCGTTCCGCGCTCCTCAGGGTGACGGTTTGTAAATTCCGCGTGCGCGGCTCTACGTCACCGCCGTCCGCTTCGGCTCGACAATCTCGAACATCCGCGGGAATTCGTCCATCAGCGCCATCAATTCACCGAGCCGCTGCGGCTCGCCTGATGCCTTGATCCTGCCGGCATCGACGGCGTCCGGGAACGTGGTCAGCTTGGCGATGACCTCGTCGAGCACGCTGCGCGCCAGCGTGAAGCTCGCCTGCGCATCGGCCGCCTGCGCACCCCCGACGTAGGTCAGGGCGGAATTCTCGAGATTGAGCACGAAGGTCTCGCCGGTGTCGGTGAAGCTCCAGTTCAGCACGAAGCGCTTGCCTTCGGCCTTGGGGCCGTTGAGGCGGATGCCGAGCACGTCCCAGAGCTGCTCGGTGCGCAGCGCAGCCAGCGTCTCGCGCGGCATCGGCGAGCGCGGCGGCGTCTTCGGCATGCCCTGCCGCAGTTCCTGCGCACCGAACAGATAGGCGTTGCGCCAGGTCGAGCTTTCCGCGGCGTAGCCGAGCTGCTCGAACGTATCGGCGAGGAGCGAACGCGCGGCCTGAGTATCAGGCTCCGCGAACACGAGATGGCTGACGGCCTGCGCCACGAAACGGAATTCGCCCTTGGCAAAATCCGCCGCGGCGCGTTTCAGGATCGCATCGGCGCCGCCCATATACTCGACATATTTCTTGCCGGCCTCGACTGGCGGCAGCGGATCGAGATTGACCGGGTTGGCGTCGTACCAGCCGAGGTACTTCTGGTAGATCGCCTTCACGTTGTGCCTGATATGGCCGTAGTAGCCGCGGCCGTGCCAGGCGCCCTCCAAGCTCTGCGGCAGGCGGATCGTCTCGGCGATCTCGGCCGCGTTGAGGCCGTGGTTCATCAGACGGATGGTCTGGTCATGCGCGTATTTGTAGAGGTCGCGCTGCTCGCGGATCATGGTGTCGATCCGCGCCTGCCCCCACACCGGCCAGTGGTGCTGGCCGCACATCGCTTCCGCCTTGCCGCCCCACATCTGCAGCGCCTCGCCGAGATATTTCGACCAGGCCAGCGCATCGCGCACATCGGCGCCGCGGAACGGCAGCAGATTGTGGAAGTTGTGGGTGCAATTTTCGGCGAGGTTCAACAGCTTGTAGCGCGGGATGAAGAAATGCATCTCCGCCGGCGCTTCGCTGTTGGGCGCCATCTGGAATTCGAACTCGACGCCGTCGATCACGCGCTTGTCGCCGGTGGCGATGATCAGGTCGGTCGGCCGCAGCAGCGCCACGCCACCCGCCGCCATGGTCTTGCCGAGGCCACAATCGACATGGCCGCGCACGCCCTTGGCGAGGAACGGCCCGAACTGGTATTGCGCGCGGCGCAGCATCGCCGGCCCCGCGATGATGTTCTCGGAGACGGCGTGCTCCATGAAGAAGTTCGGCGCGATGATCGGTACGCCCGCCGCCAGCATGGCGTCGTCGAGCACGCCGCGCGCGCCGCCCCAATGGTCGGTGTGGGTATGCGTGAAGATCACGGCGGCGACCGGCCGCTTGCCGCGATGCTGGAAGTACAGCTCCATCGCGGCGCGCGCGCCCTCGATCGAGGTCAGCGTGTCGACCACGATGACGCCCTTGTCGCCCTCGATCAGCGTCATGTTGGCGATGTCGAGGCCGCGCACCTGGTAGACGCCCGGCACCACTTCGAACAGGCCGTGATGCATGTTGAGCCGCGACTGCCGCCACAGGCTCGGATCGACGGTCGCGGGCGCCTTCTCCTCCGACAGGAATCCGTAAGGCTCGAGGCTCCAGACCACCCTGCCCTGCGCCGAGGTGACGCGCGCGTTCTCGATGGTGCCGAGAAAGCCGCGCGCGGCGTCGTCGAAATCCCTGGTGTCGGCGAACGGCAGCGCCTTGAGCGTCGCCGCGTGCTGCGCGATGACCGGTGCGGACGCCGCCTTCGGACCTTCGTGCGACGTTTCGCCTGCGGTTGTCTGGGCCATACTCAAGCACTCCCTCGATTGGCGGAAATCGGTTCCGATCGCGCTTCCCTCAGCGGAATTGCACGCCCTCGAACTGGCCGCTGCGGCGCCAGCCGTCGATATATTTGAAGTAGGCCAGCGCGCCCGAGGGATGGCCGACATTGAGCTTGGCGGCGGGACCGGGCTCACGGCCCTCATTGTTGTAGTAGCCGGGCGTGCAATCCGGCCCGCCGATCATCCGGCCGACGCCGGTCAGCAGCAGTTCGACCCAGCGATCCTCGGCTTCCTTGCTGACCTCGATTTCCTTGAAGCCGTTGTCCTGCGCGTGACCGACCATCAGCGCGATGGTGCGCGCCGCTTCGGTCAGATTGTGCGGCACGTTGGAGATCAGATTGGCGCCCTGGGTCGGCTGCACGAAGAACACGTTGGGGAAACCGTGCACGTGGATGCCGTGCTTGGTGCGCATGCCCTCGGCCCAATGCCCCGACAGCTTGACGCCATCGCGGCCCTTCAGATCGAAGCCCGCGCGCCGCTTGTACTCGGTACCGACCTCGAAGCCGGACGCGTAGATGATGCAGTCGAGCGCGTATTCCTTGCCGGCGACGACGATCCCATTCTCGGTGATCTCCTCGACGCCCCTGCCGTCGGTATCGACCAGATGGGTGCTAGGGGTGTTGAACGCCTGAAGATAGGCGTCGTGGAAGCACGGCCGCTTGCAGAGCTGGCCGTACCAGGCCTTGAGATTCCTGGCGGTGTCGGCATCGCGGACGATGGTGTCGATCCGGTTGCGGATTTCCTCCATCTTCTCGAAGTCGGAATCCTCGAACGCCGCCCGCATGTTTTCCACGCTTCGCTGCTCGCGCGGCAGCAGCATGATCTTGGCGCGGATCCGCTTCGACAGGTCGGTCCAGCCGTCCTGCACCAGATCTTCCTCGGCCGATCCGCCGGCCTGGTTGGCGGTGAAATTCTCCAGCCAGCGCTGTTGCCAGCCCGGCGTCGCGATCTCGGCAAACCAGTCGGGATCGATCGGCCCGTTGCCGCGCACATCGACCGACGATGGCGTGCGCTGGAATACGTAGAGCTCCCTGCAGGCGCGCGCGAGGTGCGGAATGCATTGCACCGAGGTCGCGCCGGTGCCGATGATGCCGACGCGCTTGTCGGCAAGCCTCTCCATCAGCGCGCCCTTGGGATCGCCGCCGGTGTAGTCGTAGTCCCAGCGGCTGGTGTGGAACGAGTGGCCCTTGTAGCGCTCGATGCCGGGAATGCCGGGCAGCTTCGGCACGTGCAGCGGGCCGGTGCCGATGCCGACATATTGCGCGGTGAAGGCGTCGCCCCGCGTGGTGCGGATGATCCAGCGCGATTGCGCCGCGTCCCAATCGAGGCTCGTCACCTCGGTGTGGAACAGCGCGTTGTCATAGAGATTGAATTGCCGGCCGATCCGCTGGCAGTGCGCGAGGATCTCGGGCGCATGCGCGTATTTCTCCGACGGCATGTGGCCGGTCTCTTCGAGCAGCGGCATGTAGACCATCGACGCCGTGTCGCACTGCGCGCCGGGATACCTGTTCCAGTACCAGGTGCCGCCGAAATCGCCGCCCTTCTCGACGATGCGGACATCCTTGATCCCGGCCTCGGTCAGCCGCGCCGCAGTGGCGAGCCCGGCGAAGCCGCCGCCGATGAAGGCGAAGGTGACGTGGTCGGTCTTCGGCGCGCGCTCAACGATCGGCGTGTAGGGATCGTCGAGATAATGCGCGAGCTGGCCCTTGATCTGGAGATACTGGTCGTTGCCGTCGGGACGCAGCCGCTTGTTGCGTTCCTCCTGATACTTCAGGCGCAGCCGCGCCTTGTCGATCGCGGCGGGCTTTGCGTCTCGGGCTTGCTCGGTCATCGTCATCGGGAGGCGCCTCGCTCCAGCGGTTCCTTGTCCTTATTCCCGGCAGATAAACCGATATCGACACGATTTGCAAATTCATTCCGATATATTGACAAATCTGACCATCTGAGACCAATATTCCGTATGACAGCATCTTCCCCTGCCGAGGTTCAGGCGGATCCGTCCTTTGCGACCACCCTGGCGCATGGCCTCGACGTGCTGGCGGCATTTCGCCGTCATCCGGGCTCGCTGTCGAATGCCGAGCTCGCGTTGCATACCGGCCTGTCGCGGCCGACGGTGTCGCGGCTGACCTACACGCTCGAGCAGCTCGGCTATCTCAGGCGCGACGCCAAGGGCCGCTTCGTGCTCGGACTGGGCGCGCTCGCCGCCGCCTACCCCGTACTGTCGGCATTGAAGGTGCGCCAACTGGCGCGTCCGCTGATGCGTGACTTCGCGACCTATGCCGGCGGCACGGTGTCGATCGCGATGCCGTTCGGCATCGACTTCATCTATGTCGAGACGTTGCGCACGACGGATACGGCGCCGCACGTGCCCGACGTCGGCTTTGTCAGCACGCTGGCGCCGACCGCGGTCGGGCGCGCGCTGCTGTCGCTGTTCACCGAGGAAGAGCTCGGCGCCTATGTCGCACGCGTCAAGGCCGAGCGCCCCGATGAGTTCGATTACGTGCAGAAGCGCACCTTGCCCGACATCGAATTGTGCCGCGAGCGCGGCTTTGCCGTCTCGCTCGGCGAATGGCGGCGCGAGATCTTCGGCGTCGCCGCCCCGCTCTATCGCACGCCGACCGGCGAATGCCTGTCGGTCAATTGCGGCGTCCCCTCCTTTCGCTTCAGCGCCGAGCAGATCGAGCGCGAATGCGGCCCGCGCATCCTCGGACTCGCCCGCAGCATCCGCGCGCTGGTGGAGGAAGGTTAGCCCGCGAACCTGCGGCATGGGCTACCTGCCATCGCGCCACGCGACGGCCGCCGCTTCACCTCGCCCCGCGTGCGGGGACGCATCGCTAGATGGGTTCCGGGTGAGGGGGAGCCTCCGCAAACGCAACTATCACTGTATTCGCGGAAGCAGCCCCTCACCCCACCCTCTCCCCGCGAAGAGCGGGGCGAGGGAGCCCAGCCCCGTCGCCACTCGACGCGACCACGCTCTACTCATGCGATGCCGGCCCGCTGTCGCGGTAGGCCCACAGGCATTCGCGCGGCAACGCGACCTGTGCCTCGACGCCGACCTGATGGCGTGCGGCGGTGCCGAGTTCGATCGCCTCCAGCCGTTTGCCGAACAGCTCGATGCCGTAGGCGGTCTGGGTGCCCTGATATCTGCGGTCGAGCACCTTTGCCGAGAACGTGTTGACGCCGTCGGGGCGGCCGATCGCGATGTTCTCGGGCCGCAGCGCGATCCGCACTTTCTCGTCGGGCTTGAGCGCCTGGCACAGCGCGACCTCGCCTTGCCGGCCGTCACCGAAATCGACCACGCCATAGCGGCCATTGCATGTGACGAGCGTGCCTGCGAGCTCGTTGGTGGCGCCGGTGAAATTGGCGACGAACAGATCGGCCGGGCGGTTGTAGATCACGTCGGGCGTGTCCATCTGCAACAGCTTGCCGTCGCGCATCACCCCGATCCGATCGCCGAGCACGACCGCCTCGGCCTGGTCATGGGTGACGTAGAGCGCGGTCATCCCGGTCTGCTTGAGAATGACGCGAAGATCGTCGCGCAGCCGCAGGCGCAGTTTGGCATCGAGGTTCGATAGCGGCTCGTCGAGCAGCAACAGTTGCGGCCGGTACACCATGCTGCGCGCCAGCGCGACGCGCTGCATCTGGCCGCCCGACAACGCCACCACCGGCCGGTCGGCATAGTCGGACAGTCCGACCAGCGCCAGCGCCTCCTCAACCATGCGGGCAGCATCGGTGCGCCCGATCCTGCGGTGCTTCAGCGGATAGATCACGTTCTGCCGCACCGTCATATGCGGCCACACCGCATAGGACTGGAACACCATGCCAAGATCGCGCGAACGCGGCGGCACGAGGATGCCGCTTGCCGGCGACGAGACCACCCGCCCGGAAATGCTGATCTCGCCACCGGTCGGATGTTCGAGCCCGGCGACGCAGCGCAGCGTCGTGGTCTTGCCGCAGCCGGACGGCCCCAGCAGCACCACGATCTCGCCGGCCGGCACGCCAAAGCTGACGCCGTCGATGGCCGGGCGGCCGATCGAGAACTGCTTTCTGAGATCGGTGACTTCGAGCGTCGCCGTCATCGCTGCACCATCAGCCTATTGCCGGTAGCCAAACGTCTTGTCCCAGTCCGCGACCCACGCCGCATGCAGCTTCACATACTCGTCGAACTTCGGATACCAGAGCTTGACCACCTTTGGATCGAACCCCTCCGGATATGCCGGCGGCGCCTTCAGGGATGTGAGATTGCCGAGCTCCTTGATCATGAAGGTCTGTCCTTCCTTGGACAGGCACCAGTTCAGGAACAGCCTTGCTGCGTTGGGGTGAGCCGCCGTCTTCGGAATGCCGGTCGCGTAGGGATTGACCGGAGCACCTTCAGGCGGAAAGAAGATCTCGATCGGCGCGCCGTCCTTCTTCTTCTGGTAGATCACGTTGTAGAGCAGCGGCGCGATCGCGATCTCGCCGCGCACCAGCGCATCGGCCGTCGGCGCGCCGGAGGGATACAGCACCGGATGGGTCGCGGCCTGCTTGGCCCAGTAGTCTTCGCCGAGCACCTGGCGCTCGAACATGATCCGCGTCCAGGTGGTGCCGCCGGACTGCGCGAACACCTGCCCGATCAGCTTGTCATATTGCGGCTTGGTCAGGTCCATCCAGGATTTCGGCGGGTCCTTCACCAGCTCGGTGTTGTAGGCGATCGACCAGGCGATCGTCGCGCGCGGCCAGTATTTCGGCGAGATCAGCGCGTGCGGATCGTAGTCGGCCGCGTTCGGCGGCGCGTAATCCTGGAACAGGTCCTCCAGCGGCTGCATCAGCGCGCGGTCGGAATGGTCGACGACATCGGCGATCAGCTTGCCGGCCGCAGCCTCCGTCTTGACGCGGGTGATCAGCTGGCCGCCGGGCGCGCGGACCATCTCGACCTTGATCTCGGGAAAGCGCTTGTTGAAGGCCTTGATCACCTGCTGCTCGATCTCGGCGAAGTTCGCGGTGTAGTAGACGAGCTTGCCTTCGGACTTGGCCGCCGCGATCAACTCCGCCGAGCCGAACTCCTGCGCCTCTGCCGCGGGCGCCAATGCAAGCGCCGCCACGCTTGCCAAGGCCAGTGTGGTGAAGGTTCGTCTATCCATCGCAATCCTCCCCTTATTCGTTGTTATCCGGTCCGCGCCACGTTGCCCTGCGCTGATCCGCGCGACAGCCAGTTGGCGCCGCCGATCAGGACGCCGAGCAGCACCGTCTGCACCAGGCTGAAGGCCGCGGTCTTGCCGATATTGCCGCCCTCGTAATAGTCGAGCAGCAGCACCGACATCACCATGGTGTTGCTGGTGTAGAGGAACAGCGACGAGCCGAGCTCGCGGATCGCCAGCACGAACAGCAGCGTCATCGACGCCAGCACGCCCGGCCTCGCCAGCGGCAACACGATCGTCCTGATGGTGCCGAGCATACCCTTGCCGCAGACCCAGGCGGCCTCCTCCAGTTCGCGGTGGATTTGCAGGAATGAGGTCGACAGCGCCTTCACGGTGTCCGGCATGAAGCGCGCGATGAAGGCCAGCGCGAGAATCCAGATCGTGCCGTAGAGCCCGCCCGGCACGCCGATCCAGGCCCAGAGATAGGCGACGCCGACCACCAGCCCGGGGATCGCGACCGGCAGGGTCGAGATCAGGTCGATGGCGCCGCGCCCGCTGACGCGGGTGCGATGGATGGTGTAGCCGATCGCAAAGGCGAGCGCGCCGCCGACAACAGCCGTGATGACGCCAACCTCGAGCGCGTTATAGATCGACCGCATCGTCAACGGATTGTCGAAGATGCTCTCGAAATGCGTCAGCGAATATTGCCGCATGTCGAACAGGCTCGCGACGTCGCGGATGAACATGAACTTGCGGAACGCCGCGACGATCAGCGCCAGCGACGGCAGCACCACGACGATGAGGAGGTAGACGATCCCGATCGCGAAGGTGAGCCAGCGCCACCGCCCGAGATCGAGGCTGCGCGGCCGGAACGCCTTGCCCGCGACGGTGGTGTAGCTGCGCCCGCTCAGCAATTTCTGCTGCAGATAGACCAGCAGCCCCGTGACCACCATCAGGATGATGGCGACCGCCGCCGCGGTGTTGTAGAGCGGCGGCGACCAGTTGGTGAGCTTGAAGATGTAGGTGGTGAGCACGTTCAGGTTGGTCGGCGCGCCGAGCACGGCCGGGATGCCGTAGATGCCGAGCATCACGATGAAGGACAGCAGCATGCCCGAGACGATTGCCGGCATGATCAGCGGGAACGTCACCGTGAACAGGGTCGCGACCGGGCTCGCGCCGGAGATTTCCGCGGCCTCCTCCAGGCTCGGGTCCATGTTGCGCAGCGCCGATGAGGTGAACATGTAGACATAGGGCGCGTAGTAGATGCCGAACACGAACACCAGGCCCCACATCGAATAGAGATCGACGCGCAGGTCGGAGCCCATCCACTTGAACATCGTGTTGATCAAGCCGGTCTTCGGCGAACCGAGAATGGCCCAGGCCACGCCGGCGACCAGCGGCGGCGCGAACAGCGGCAGGATGCTGGCCGCGGCGATGAAGCCCTTGAACGGCGTGTTGGTGCGCACCACGATCCAGGAGAACAGGAGCCCGATCGCGACCGCGATCACCGTGCCGCCGCCGCAGGCGATCAGCGTGTTGAGCAGCGCTTCGGCGACATTCGGATTGGCCAGCACGGCGAGGAAATTGGCGATCGACAAATGGCTCAGGCTGAGACGGATGCCGTCGACCACCGGATTGGTGTCGGTAAGCGCGCCGAGCAGCAGCATGAAGACGGGATAGATGACCAGGAAGGTCAGGATCGCCAGCAATGCCGCGACCCAGAGGCCAGTGAACGCGCGGCGGCGAGTTCCCTCGCTGGCGCTTCGCATGGCTTCGCTGCGCCGGTCGGCCTGTCCGTGCAATGCGCGTTCCCTCTTGCGGCCCGATCTGACGCCGGGCCTGCTTGTATACCAAGGGTAGTCGATCGCGACTGTGACGCAAGCTATCCGAAAGTCGCTTCGGCGCGATTCTGTGACGCAGCGCGGGAACATGAATTCGGATTGATCGCGCTCGCGGGCTGCATCCACCGCCGTCGTCCCGGCGAAGGCCGGGACCCATACCCCGCGGCGGATGTTGTGAGCGGGACTCGTCGTATCAGCATCGCGCAACAATCGGCATTTGTGGTTATGGGTCCCTGCTTTCGCAGGGACGACAGTGGCTGTGTAGGCTGCCGGGACGTCGGCCCGGAACAGTCCGGGCCGACGTCGGCGTTCTAGGCAAGGTAATTGCCTTCGAGCGCCGGCATGATGTCGAGCACTTCGAAGTAATGGTCCCAGAACCTCGTCTCGCGCAGGTGGTCGCAGAACCACGCCCAGGCCGAGAGGTCATCGGTCTCGCAGATCATGACGTCGGTCGCCCTGGTCGAGAAGGCCTCCGGCTCGAACCAGCGCACCTTCAGCTCCGGACGGCGCCGGAGCAAAGGAATGACCTCCTCATGCAGGAAGGCGAGGCGCTGCTCGGTCTTCAGGTCGAGCCAATGTCGCGTGGTCTTGACCATGACGAAGATATGAAACCTGTGCGGATCGTCCTCGTGCTCGGGAAGCACGGGGGACGAGGTCGTTTGCAGTGTCACCATTGATCGGTTCTCCTTTCACGCCCATAATGTGAGTAATTGCTCATATTCGACAACTCGCGTTTTGGGAGATGCCCGTCATGCCGGCGAAGCGGCGCATAAAGGCCCGGAAACAGCCGCTTCAGCAGCGTTCGCGGGAAACCGTGGCGGTCATTCTGGAAGCGGCGGCTCGCGTTTTGGAGGCGCGCGGGCTCGAGGGCTACAACACCAATGCGGTGGCCGAGCGCGGCGGGATCAGCGTCGGCTCGGTGTACCAGTACTTCCCCAACAAGGACGCGCTGACGCTGGCATTGATCGCCAGGTTCGAGGACGCGCTGCTGGCAAAAGTGCGGGATGCGGTCGCAGCTTCCGAGGGCAAGAGCCTGACGGCGTCGCTCAGCCTGATCGTCCGGGCCCAGTTCGAGGCGCATGCCGAGCGGGCCGGGCTCAATCGCATTCTGGAGGCCGAGGAGGATCGCCTGCGCCCGGCGTCGTCGGGCGCGTCAGCGGCCGGCGAATTGAAGGAACTGGTCGCGGCGCTGCTGGCCCGGCATCGCCGTGAGATCGCAAGGCCAGTCGACGATGACGCCATCGAGGATCTGATCGTGATCAGCCGCGCCATGGTCGACCATGCGCTTCAAAAGGACCTCTCGCAGGCCGCGGCCAGCCGTCGGGTGCTGCGCGCCATCGAAGGATATCTGTTCGGTCCGCGGCCGGACCTTTGACACTTCCGGCTAGGCCGCTTCGCATACGCATCATGCAATGCCGCGGCTGGGGAACGGGATGCCGGCGTAGTACATGGCGGTCCCGGAGACATTTTCAGGTATGCTCGAGAAGACCCCGACCACCGCGGCAGCGGCGCCGATCACCGATGGACTGCCTTGGGAGACCCGGCGCTGGGCGGTAGCGGCGATCTTCACGGCGCTGGCGATGGCTTCGCTCGATACCGCGATCGCCAATATCGCGCTGCCGGCAATCGCGAGCGATCTGCATGTCAGCCCTGCGGAAGTGGTCTGGGTCGTCAACGTTTATCAGATCGCGCTGGTCGCGACGCTGCTGCCGCTCGGCGCGCTCGGCGAGATAGTCGGCCATCAGCGAATCTATCTCGGCGGCCTGCTGCTGTTCACATTGGCGTCACTCGGCTGCGCGCTGGCGTGGTCGCTGCCGAGCCTGCTGGTCGCGCGCACCTTGCAGGGGCTCGGTGCCAGCGGCCTGATGAGCGTCAACACCGCGCTGGTGCGCTTCGTCTATCCGAGCCGGATGCACGGCCGCGGCTTCGGCCACAATGCGCTCGTGGTCGCGACCGCCTTCACGCTGGGGCCGACCATCGCGTCCGGAATCCTCGCGCTCGGACCATGGCCCTGGCTGTTCGCCGTCAACATTCCCTTCGGCGTCGTCGCGTTGCTGATCGGCATGAAGACGCTGCCGACGACGCCGCGTGCCACCCACGCTTTCGACTTCACCGGCGCGGCACTGGCCTGCGCCTGTCTCGGCCTCTTCATCATTGGCATCGGCAGCGCCGCGCACAAGGCCGCGCCGGCGCTCGTCATCGCCGAGCTTGTCGCCGCCGTGCTGTTCGGATGGATCCTGACCCGGCGGCATGCCGATCATCCGGCGCCGATGTTGCCGATCGACCTGTTCCGGCGGCCGATCTTCGCGCTGTCCGCCGCGACCGCCGTCTGCTCATTCGCTGTGCAGGGCCTCGCCTTCGTATCGCTACCCTTCTACTTCGAGGACATATTGCACCGCTCGCAAGTCGAGACCGGCTTCTTCATGACGCCCTGGCCGCTGGTGGTCGCCTTCATGGCGCCGATCGGCGGCCGGCTGTCGGATCGCTATCCGGCCGGCATCCTCGGCGGCATCGGCATGCTGCTGCTCGGGCTTGGCATGGTGCTGCTCGCGACCCTGCCGGCCGAGCCCAGCGTCGCCAACATCGTCTGGCGCACGATGATCTGCGGCATCGGCTTCGGCTTCTTCCAGACCCCCAACATGAAGGCGATCATGTCGAGCGCGCCGTCGCATCGCAGCGGCAGCGCCAGCGGCATCGTCGCGACCGCGCGGCTGACCGGGCAGACCACCGGTGCCGCCCTCGCCGCGCTCTGCTTCGCGCTGGCCGACCGCGAGGGCGCCACCGTGGCGCTGGCGCTGGGTGCCGGATTTGCCGCGCTCGGCAGCGTCATGAGCTTCCTGCGCCTCGCGGTCGCATCACCGCAAAAGTCATGACAGGTATGCGGCGCGCACAGTCCGCGGCCAAACACCACAGCATCAACTTTCTTTCGCGCTGCGAGCGCATTTTCTTGATTTGAACCGTTCCAGTTTCAAGGCCAACATCGCCCCGCAGTCCGGTCGGAGGATCGGACCATTCAGGGGATCGCGATGGCAAACCTCAAAATCAACGGCAAGACAACAAATGTAGACGTCGAGGACGACACGCCACTGTTGTGGGCGATTCGCGAGAACGTCGGACTGACAGGGACCAAATACGGCTGCGGCATCGCCCAATGCGGCGCCTGCACCGTGCATGTCGACGGCGTCGCGATGCGCTCCTGCGGCGTGACGGTGAGCGAGGCGGCCGGCAAGGACATCACCACGATCGAGGGTCTCGCGGCGGGCGGCGTGATGCACAAGGTGCAGCTCGCCTGGATCGCCAGCGACGTGCCGCAATGCGGCTATTGCCAGAGCGGCATGATCATGGCCGTCGCGGCGCTCTTGAAGGACAATCCGAAGCCGACCGACGACGACATCAACGACGCCATCACCAATATCTGCCGCTGCGGCACCTTCCAGCAGGTGCGCGAGGCGATCCATGCTGCCGCGAACGCATAAGGACGCAGCGATGAACCAGCACGTCATGCCAAAACTGAATCGCCGCGCCTTTGTGATCGGCACGGCAACCGCCGGCGCCGGCCTCGCGCTCGGCCTCGACCTGCCGTTCGGCGGTCCCGCCGTGGTGCGCGCGGCCGACGGCGCGCCTGAAGTCAACGCGCCTGAAGTCAACGCTTGGGTCGTGATCCGGCCCGACGACACCGTGGTGATCCGCATCGCCCGCTCCGAGATGGGCCAGGGCACGCTCACCGGCCTCGCCCAGCTCGTCGCCGAAGAACTGGAATGCGACTGGTCGAAGGTCACGACAGAATATCCGACGCCCGGCCAGAGCGTTGCCCGCAAGCGCGCCTGGGGCGATTTCTCGACCGGTGGCAGCCGCGGCATCCGCACCTCGCAGGACTATGTCCGCAAGGGCGGCGCCACCGCGCGCGTGATGCTGATCCAGGCGGCAGCCAACGAGTGGAAGGTGCCGGCCTCGGAATGCAAGGCCGCCAACAGCGTCATCACCCACACGGCCTCGGGCAAGACAACGACCTACGGCAAGGTCGCGGAAGCCGCGGCCAAGCTCGAGCCGCCGGCCGACGTCAAGCTGAAGGACCCGAAGGACTGGACCATCGCCGGCAAGGGCCTGAAGCGGCTCGACACATCAGACAAGACCACCGGCAAGATGGTCTACGGCATCGACGTCAAGCTGCCGGGCATGCTGAACGCCGCGATCAAGGATTGCCCGGTGTTCGGCGGCAAGGTGAAGAGCTTTGACGAGGCCAAGATCGCCGGCATGAAAGGCGTCAGGAAGGTGGTGCAGGTCGGCGACAGCGCCGTTGCCGTCGTCGCCGACACCTGGTGGCACGCCAAGACCGCGCTGGATGCGCTGCCGATCGTCTGGGACGAAGGCCCCAACGCCAAGGTCTCCAGCGAGACGATCGCGACATGGCTCGCCGAAGGTCTCGACAACGCGCAGCCGGCCTACATCGGCAACCAGAACGGCGACGCCAAGGCGGCGATCGGAGGCGCTGCCAAGAAGGTCGAGGCGGTCTACAGCTATCCTTACCAGAACCACGCCACGATGGAGCCGATGAACGCCACCGTGCTCTACACGCCTGACAAATGCGAGGTGTGGTGCGGCACGCAGAATGGCGAGGCGGCCTTCGCGGCGGCGCTCGAGGCCTCCGGCCTGCCGGCGGAGAAGGTCGACGTGCACAAGCTGATGCTCGGCGGCGGCTTCGGCCGGCGCGGCATGACCGACTATGTGCGGCAGGCGGTGGCGATCGCCAAGCAGATGCCGGGCACGCCGATCAAGCTGTTGTGGTCGCGCGAAGAGGATATGCAGCACGGCAAGTATCACCCGATCACCCAGTGCAGGCTGACGGGTGCGTTCGATGCCGACAACAATCTGGTCGCGCTGCACTACCGGCTGTCGGGTCAATCCATCCTGTTCTCGGTGCGCCCTGAAGCATTGCAAAACGGCATGGACCCCGCCGCATTCCAGGGCGTCGCGCAAGCCGGCGAGGCCGCGATCGGCTATTCGGTGCCGAACCTGCTGGTCGAGCATTCGATGCGCAACCCGCACGTCCCGCCGGGCTTCTGGCGCGGCGTCAACGTCAATCACAACGCGATCTACATGGAATGCTTCATGGACGAGTTGGCGCTGTCCGTCGGCCAGGACCCGCTCGAATTCCGCCGCAAGCTGATGGGCAAGCACCCCAAGCATCTCGCCGTGCTCAACGCCGTGGCCGAGAAGATCGGCTGGGGCACGCCGGCGCCGCGGGGCGTCTATCGCGGCATCGCGCAGGTGATGGGCTATGGCAGCTATGTTGCCGGCGCCGCCGAGATCTCGGTGACCGACGGCAGCAAGATCAAGGTGCATCGCATCGTCGCCTCCACCGACCCCGGCTATGTCGTCAATCCGGCGCAGGTGGAACGGCAGATCGCGGGCTCCTTCGTCTACGGCCTCAGCGCGCTGTTCTACGGCGGCTGCACCGTGAAGGACGGCCGCATCGAGCAGACCAATTTCGACACCTACAACTCGATGCGCATCAACGAAATGCCGAAGGTAGAAGCGGTGATGGTGCCGAGCGGCGGGTTCTGGGGCGGCGTCGGCGAGCCGACCATCGGCGTTGCGGCGCCGGCGGTGCTGAACGCCTATTTCGCCGCGACCGGAAAGCGCATCCGCAGCTTCCCGCTGCGCAACCAGAACATCAGCTTCGCCTGATCAAACCGGAAGCGGCGGCCGCACCCGGCCGCCGCTTCCATTTTTCGGATTCTCGTGCATGGCCGTCACGCGTCATCAGACGCGCAGGGATGTGATCCGTGGCGCCGCTGCCGTCGCAGCGGCCGCACTGGCGCGTCCGGCGCTGGCGCAGGCTGCGCCGCGCATCGCGGTGATCGGCGGCGGCTTCGGCGGCGCGGCCTGCGCGCGGGCGCTGCGGCGGCTCGACACCAAGCTTCAGGTTACGCTGATCGAGCCGAACAGGACTTTCACCGCCTGCCCGTTCAGCAACGAGGTGATCGCGGGTCTGCGCGAGCTTGCCGCGCAGCAATTCACCTATGACAAGGTTGCGGCCGACGGCATCACGGTCGCCGCGCAGGCGGCGACGAAGGTCGATGCCCAGGCGCGCAGCATCGCGCTCGCTGACGGCACGACGCTGCCCTATGACCGGCTGGTGCTGGCCCCCGGCATCGACATGCACTTCGAGGCCCTGCCCGGCTATGACGAGGCAGCGGCCGAGAAGATGCCGCACGCCTGGAAGGCCGGCGAGCAAACCATGCTGCTGCGCAAGCAGCTTGAAGCCATGGACGATGGCGGCCTCGTCGTGATCGCGGTGCCGGCTGCGCCGCTGCGCTGTCCGCCCGCGCCTTACGAGCGCGCCAGCCTGATCGCGCATTATCTGAAGGCGAACAAGCCGCGCTCGAAGATCCTGGTGCTCGACGCCAAGGACAATTACTCGCAGCAGAAGCTGTTCGAGAAAGCGTGGTCAGAACTCTATCCCGACATGATCGAACGGATCGCGCTGTCGCAGGGCGGACGGGTGACGTCGGTCGATCCCGCGACCAACGAGATCGTCACCGACTTCGGCAACTACACCGCCGCGGTCGCCAACGTGATCCCGCCGCAAAGGGCCGGCCGCATTGCCGCGATCGCGGGCGCTGCGGACCACACAGGCTGGTGCCCGATCGATCCCGTCAGCTTTGCCTCGAAGCTCGTTCCCAACATCCACGTCATCGGCGATGCCGCGATCGCCGGCGGCATTCCGAAATCCGCCTCCGCCGCGGCGGCGCAAGGCCGGGCCTGCGCGGCCGCGATCGTCAATTCACTTGCGGGCAAGGCGCCGGAGACGCCGCGGCTCGATGGCGCCTGCTACAACACGGTCGCTCCCGGCTACGCCTTCTCGCTGAAGGGCATCTATCAACCCAAGGAAGATCAGTACGCCGAAGCCGAGGTCACCACGAGCCCGGTCGACGCGCCGCGCGAAATGCGCCAGCAAGAAGCTGACCAAGCGCTCGACTGGTTCAAGAGGATCACGGGAGAGGCCTTTGGCTAGGCTCGCCCGCACAACCTTCCTCGCCGCGGGACTGTTCGCAGCCTGCTGGCCTGCATGCGCCGAGGAGCGACGGCCCTACATCGTCGTGGGCGATGCGATTCCAGCCTCGCTGACGGGAACCAAAGGCGATGTCGTGCGCGGCCGCGCGCTGATCGTCGAGCGTTCCTCCACTTGCATCCTCTGTCACAGCGGCCCATTTCCCGAGCAGGCGTTCCAGGGCGACCTCGCGCCGAACCTCAGTGGCAGCGGCAGCCGCTGGTCGGAAGGACAGTTGCGGCTCCGCCTGGTCGATGCGTCGCATCTCAATGCAGCGACGATCATGCCGTCCTACTATCGCGTCGACGGGCTCGCGCGGGTCGGCACCTCATGGCGCGGCAAGCCGATCCTGTCGGCGGAGCAGATCGAGGATCTCGTGGCTTACTTGACGACACTGCGGAACTAGGACCAAGCGATGGCGATTTCCGACCACACCACACGCCGGACATTCCTGAGCCTTACTGGCGGTGCCGCCGCGCTGGTGATCGTGCGCCCCGTGGACGCGTCGCCGGCAATGCTGTCGGCCGCGATCCGCAATGTCGTCGGCGAGGCCAATGTGCGCACCGGCAAGGTCAAGCTCGACATTCCGCCGCTGGTCGAGAACGGCAACACGGTGCCGATGACGGTCAGCGTCACCAGCCCGATGACGGCGGACGAGTATGTGAAGAGCATCCATGTCTTCAACGAGAAGAACCCGCAGCCGAACATCGGTAACTTCTATCTCGGGCCGCGCGCCGGACGTGCCCAGGTGTCGACCCGCATCCGCCTCGCCGACAGCCAGAAGGTCACCGCCATCGCGCGGCTGTCCGACGACACGTTCTGGTCGGCCACCGCCGACGTCGTGGTGACGCTCGCCGCCTGCACCGAGGAGGCGATCTGATGCCGTCGGCCCTGATCAACGTCCCGGCCAAGGCCAAGCGCGGCAGCGTCATCGAGATCAAGACGCTGATGTCGCACATCATGGAGACCGGCTACCGCCACACCGCCTCGGGCAGCGTAGTGCCGCGCGACATCATCACGAGCTTCACTTGCCGCTTCAACGGCGAGGAGGTGTTCCGTGCCGATCTTTATCCCGCGATCGCGGCCAATCCGTTCATCACCTTTTTCACGACGGTGACCGAGAGCGGCAAGTTCGAGTTCGAATGGATCGGCGACAAGGGATTTTCGGAGACCGCCCAGGCTTCGATCACGGTCGAATGAAGATTGCCGTCTGCATCGCGCTGCTGACGGCGACGGCGGGCGCGGCGCTCGCCGACGGGATCCGGCAAGGCGAACGCCGCTCCGGCTACAGCTTCATGAGCGCCGACAGCAAGGCGATGCAGGACGAGGACACCGCCAATCCCGGCATGCTGTCCGTGCTCGACGGCGAGGCCTTGTGGACGCGCAAGGCCGGCAGTGCAAACAAGGCCTGCGCCGGCTGCCACAACGACGCCAGCGCCAGCATGAAGGGCGTCGCCGCGCGCTACCCGGCCTTCGACAAGGCGCTGGGCAAGCCGGTCGACCTCGAGGGACGGATCAACCTCTGCCGGAGCAACCACCAGCAGGTCTCGCCCTTCGCCTATGAAAGCCGCGAGCTGCTGGCGCTGACCGCCTATGTCGCACGGCAATCGCGCGGCATGCCGATTACGGCCGGCGACGATCCGGAGCTCGCGCCGTTCGTCGAACAAGGCCACGCGCTGTTCATGCAACGGCAGGGCCAGCTCAATCTCGGCTGCACCAACTGCCACGATGATAACTGGGACAAGAAGCTCGCGGGCAGCGCGATCACGCAAGGCCAGCCGACCGGCTATCCGCTGTACCGGCTGGAATGGCAGGCGCTCGGATCGTTGCAGCGGCGGCTGCGCGCCTGCATCACCGGCATCCGGGCGCGGGCCTATGATTATGGTTCGCCCGAGCTGGTCGAGCTCGAGCTCTATCTGATGACGCGGGCGCGCGGCATGCCGGTCGAGACGCCGGCGGTCAGGCCCTAGCGCCAACCCTCATGGTGCGGAGCGCGAAAGCGCGTCTCGAACCATGAGGCCCCAGTCGGGCCTCGCCCTTCGAGACGCTTGCTGCGCAAGCTCCTCAGGGTGAGGAGATGGTGTTACTGCGTAGCGGTCAGCGCTCGGCGAACGCCTTCTCGACCACGAACTGCGCGGGCTCGCCGTGATTGCCCTCGACGAAGCCGCGGCCGTTCAGCAGCGTGCGGGTGTCGGCGACCAGCGCGGGCGAGCCGCAGATCATGACGCGGTCATGCGCGGCATCGAGCGCCGGCAGGCCGATGTCGGTGAACAGCTTGCCCGAGGTGATGAGGTCGGTGATGCGGCCGCGGTTACGGAACGGATCGCGCGTTACGGTCGGGTAGTAGATCAACTGGTCGCGCACCAATTCGCCGATCAGTTCGTCCTGCGGCAGCTTCTCGGTGATCATCTCGCCATAGGCGAGCTCCTTGACGCGGCGGCAGCCGTGCAGCAGCACGACCTTCTCGAAGCGGTCATAGGTCTCGGGATCCTTGATCACGCTGAGGAACGGCGCAAGCCCCGTGCCGGTGCCGACCAGATAGAGGTTGCGGCCGTCCTCGAGGTTGTCGATGACGAGCGTGCCGGTCGCCTTGCGGCTGACGATGATCTCGTCGCCTTCCTTGAGGTGCTGGAGGCGCGAGGTCAGAGGGCCGTCCGGAACCTTGATCGAGAAGAACTCGAGCGTGTCCTCGTAATTCGCGCTGGCGACGCTGTAGGCCCGCAGCAGCGGCTTCTCGCCGACCTTGAGCCCGATCATGGTGAACTCGCCGTTGCGGAAGCGGAACGACGGATTGCGCGTGGTTTTGAAGGAGAACAGCGTGTCGGTCCAGTGGTGAACGCTGAGGACGCTTTCCTGGTTGAAATTGCTCATCGTCAGTTTCCTTGACGCGCGGGTCGGATTGGCGGCAAAATCATTTGTACACGATCATTCGTATACAAATGAATAATCCAGCTTGATCCGGCCGTCAAGCCACGGGCACAATGGCCGGCGAAGGCGTTGAACCAAAAGGAAAAACCATGGCGCACGATGCACCCCAGGCGACCGGTCCGAGCAAGCTGGTGATCCGCAATATCGGGCTGTTGCTGTCGGGGGCTCTGGAAAAGCCGATCCTGGATGCCGATACCATCGTCGCCGAGAACGGCAAGATCACCGCGATCGGCCGCCTCAAGGACGTCGACACCGAAGGCGCCACCACCATCGTCGATGCCAACGGCACGACGGTCGCGCCCGGCCTGATCGACAGCCACGTTCACCCGGTCGCCGGCGACTGGACGCCGCGGCAGAACCAGATCAACTGGATCGACAGCTATCTGCATGGCGGCGTCACCACCATGATCTCCGCCGGCGAGGTGCACATGCCCGGGCGGCCGCGCGACGTCGTCGGGTTGAAGGCGATGGCGATCTTCGCGCAGCGCGCGTTCTGGACGCTGCGTCCGGGCGGCGTGAAGGTGCATGCCGGCGCGCCCGTGATCGAATGCGAGATGGTGGAAGACGATTTCAAGGAAATGGCCGCCGCCGGCGTCAAGCTGCTCGGCGAGGTCGGGCTCGGCGGCGTCAAGGACGGACCGACCGCGCGCAAGATGGTCGGCTGGGCGCGCAAATACGGCATTCAAAGCACGATCCACACCGGCGGCCCATCGATCCCGGGCTCCGGCCTGATCGACAAGGACGTGGTGCTGGAAGCCGACACCGACGTGGTCGGCCATATCAATGGCGGCCACACCGCCCTGCCCGACGACCAGATCCGCTGCATCTGCGAGGGCTGCAAGCGCGGCCTCGAGCTGGTGCACAACGGCAATGAGCGCTCGGCGCTGTTCACGCTGCGCACCGCGCGCGAGATGGGCGATTTGCATCGCGTCATCCTCGGCACCGACGCGCCGGCCGGCTCCGGCGTGCAGCCGCTCGGCATCTTGCGGATGGTCTCGCTGCTGTCCTCGCTCGGCGAGCTCCCGGCCGAGCTGGCGTTCTGCCTTGCGACCGGCAACACCGCGCGGATGCGCGAGCTCGATTGCGGCCTGATCGAGGTCGGCCGCTCGGCCGATTTCGTGCTGATGGACAAGGCACAGCATTCGCCGGGCAAGAACATCCTGGAGAGCGTTCAGCTCGGCGATCTTCCGGGCATCGGCATGACCATCATCGACGGCATCGTCCGCACCCAGCGCAGCCGCAACACGCCGCCCGCGGGCAAGGTGCCGGAGATCGTGGCGAAGTGACGTGCACCAAAGCCGTTGCGCGGGGGTGAAACATATTCGGTGTCGTCCCGGCGAAGGCCGGGACCCATAACCACAGGGTTGGATTGTTGAGAACGGCTGTGGCTCCAGCACTGCGTAACAATGCCCTTCGGTGGTGATGGGTCCCTGTGTCTTGGAAGTCTGTCAGGATGAGGGTGGGCGGGAAGCCGTTGGGTCCTTGGCGCTTGACGCCGT
>NZ_JAQOSR010000144.1:0-24304 GCF_046718885.1 Bradyrhizobium sp. UFLA01-814
CCATGGTCGTCGGCAGCGTCAGATGTGTATAAGAGACAGGTCCGAAGAAGCCCCTCCCGCCACCGCGCCGGCCTCTCCCCTGCCCGCCCCTGCGGCCCAGGCCGCGGCAGAGACCGAGAGCGCCGAGACCGAGCAGGAGCCCGCGAAGCCCAGCGAAGGCGCCGAGGTCGTGCGGCTGGACCGCTTCCGCAAGAAATAATCTAAGCGCTGATCACGCCTCGACCTTGTAGGATGCTTGCCGGGATCGGGATGACAAATCGTCATCCCGGCCTACCTTCTGCATGAACGTGCCCTTCACGCGGACGCTGTCGCGTTGCCGCGGTGGGCACGTTTTGACGACGCAACGGCAAGCATCCACGGGAAGCATGATGGCTCGATCGACGATCCCCTCCAAGGCAAAGACCCGCAGCGAGACCGACAGCTTCGGTCCGATCGACGTTCCCGCCGACCGCTATTGGGGCGCGCAGACCGAACGCTCGCGGCAGAATTTCAAGATCGGCCACGACCGGATGCCGATCGCGATCGTCCATGCACTCGGCATCGTGAAGCTTGCGGCTGCGGAGACCAATCGCGAGCTCGGCCAACTCGATGCGCGCCGCGCCGGCGCCATCATCCGCGCAGCGAAGGAAGTGATCGAAGGCAAGCTCGACGACAATTTCCCGCTGGTGGTCTGGCAGACCGGCTCGGGCACGCAGAGCAACATGAACGTGAACGAGGTGATCGCCAACCGCGCCAACCAGATGCTCGGCGGCGAGCTTGGCGCCAAGAAGCCGATTCATCCGAACGATCACGTCAACATGAGTCAGTCGTCGAACGACTCGTTTCCGACCGCGATGCATATCGCCGCGGCGAGCCGCATCGTCGCCGATCTGCTTCCGGCACTCACCGAACTGCATCGCGCGCTGCGCAACAAGGAGAAGGCGTTTGCCAAGATCGTCAAGATCGGGCGCACCCACACCCAGGATGCGACGCCGCTGACGCTCGGCCAGGAATTCTCCGGCTACGCCGCGCAGGTCGAGAGCGGCATCGCGCGGCTGCGTGTCGCGGTGAAGGATCTGTTTCCGCTCGCGCAGGGCGGCACCGCCGTCGGCACCGGCCTCAACTCGAAGCCGAGATTTGCGAAAACCTTCGCGCGCCAGGTCGCCAAGATCACCAAGCTGCCGTTCACCAGCGCGGCCAACAAGTTCGAGGCGCTGGCTTCCAACGACGCCTACGTGCTGGTGCACGGCGCGATCAACTCGGTGGCGACCGGCTTGTTCAAGATCGCCAACGACATCCGCTTGCTCGGCTCGGGCCCGCGCTCGGGCCTCGGCGAGTTGATCCTGCCCGAGAACGAGCCGGGCTCGTCGATCATGCCGGGCAAGGTCAATCCGACCCAGTGCGAGGCCATGACCATGGTCTGCTGCCAGGTGTTCGGCAATCAGACCACGATCACCGTCGCCGGCAGCCAGGGCCATTTCGAGCTGAACGTGTACAAGCCCGTGTTGGCATATTGTATGATAAATTCCATTCAGTTGCTGTCTGACGTTGTCCGCTCATTTACTGAGCATTGCGTTGTCGGAATACGCGCCGACGAAAAGCGCATCAACGAACTGATGCAGCGCTCGCTGATGCTGGTCACCGCGCTCGCGCCGAAGATCGGTTACGACAACGCAGCCAAGGTCGCCAAGTCGGCGCATGCGCGCGGAACGACGCTGAAGGAAGAGGCTTTGCGGCTCGGATTTGTTTCCGCGGATGAATTCGATCGCCTCGTGCAGCCGGACAAAATGACACACCCGGGCTAAAGCGAAGCGCGCATTGTCCGGATAATTACGGTCAGCGCGCGTGATATAATTATGGATCATAACGCCTAAAGACTAAGGCGCGTTACCTATGAGCTCTGCGCTGGCGCGTGGTACAGACGTCTAGTTTTCGCAGAGCGAAACGGATTCTTTGATGCTATCAGAGCATCAAACGGGGATTCGGGATGGATATCGAGCCGGGCGCGTAGTGCAGTCGCTCTTGCTTTCGTAACGATGCATCACCAATTCCGCTCTGGGGACGATGAGGACGACGAGCATGGGCGACGTGGTCAACTTGAAACGATTCAAGAAGCGCGGTGAGCGCGAACAAGCAGCGAAGCAGGCCGAAGCCAATCGTGCGCTATTCGGTCGCACCAAATCCGAACGAGCGCGTGACGAATTTCTCGGCGAGCGCAACGCGCGTGTGCTCGATCAGCACCGCATCGAAAACGGAGACGCATCATGAAGTCTCCCGTCGTCAAGCGCTCGATCGTCGTCGCCGGACATAAGACCAGCGTCAGCCTCGAAGAAGCCTTCTGGAATGGCATGAAGGAGATTTCCGGTCTGCGGAACATGACGCTGTCGGAGTTGGTCGGCGAGATCGACAACAACCGTCAGCAGGGCAATCTGTCCTCCGCGATCCGGCTCTTTGTGCTCGACTACTTCCGCTCGCGCGCCACGCCGGCGGTGCCCACGGATGTCAGGCCGCAACAGGTCGACACGCGTCAGCAGGCCTGACGGCCTCTCCGACCGTCGCCATGGGCAGACGGTCGTTCCGACGCGCGGGCTTCAGCATGAAGGTCAATCGGATCGTCGCGAACGTTGCCGCACCAGATACAGCGGCAGCGAAGTCGTTCTACCGGGACGTGCTTGGCCTCGAGCCACTGATGGATTTCGGTTGGGTTGCGACTTACGGCTCATCCGAAACAATGCAAGCTCAAATCAGCTTCGCTTCCGAAGGCGGCTTCGGCACGCCGGTGCCTGATCTCTCCATCGAGGTTGACGATCTCGACGAGGCCCTGCGCCGGATGAAGGCAAGCCCGCATCGCGATCGAATACGGACCGGCGGACGAACCGTGGGGTGTGCGGCGCTTCTTCGTCCGCGATCCCTTCGGCAAGCTAATCAATATTCTCCAGCACCGATCATGAGCCGGCGCTTCGCTTGACGCGCTTTCTCGAGCGAACCGGTGCCCACTTCGCTTGAAAGCGAGTTTAGTTCTGCATCGCCGGCCGCGGCGGCGGATTGGCGACCTGCGGCGTCAACGACAGTGGCGGTCGCAGCGGCCTTGATTTGGCTGCGCCGGGCACCGGTTTGACCTCGATCGGCGGTGGCAGCGGCGCCAGCTGCGGCTGGCTCGCAACCGACGCGGGCGGCGCAATGGCGGGCGCGGTGACGACCGGTGGGACAGTCGGCGGACGCGGCGCAACGATCTTCGGCTTCGCCGGCACGCGGCGCGGATCGGGGCCGGGCCCCGGCAAGTTGGCAGAAGGCAATCCTGTCGAATTTGGGTTGGACGCATCCGGCGCCGGCTCGGCCGGATGCGGAAGGGCCGTCGGGGTCGGCGGCGGCGCCGGTTCGCCACGCTCGATGGCGTCGAGCCGCTTGGTCTCCCGGTCGATCGCACGCACCGCAAGCCACGACGACAGCGCCGCGATGTCGATGCTGCGCGACAATCCGTCGGGCGTACCCACGGCAAGCAGCTGGATTTCCGGTCGGCTGTTGGCCGTGCCGACCTGCGTCGATGCCAGGGCGGCGCGGATGTCGGCCTGGTCGGCCGGAATGTCGTAGCCGCCGGATACGATCGCATTGGCGCCGTTCGCCGCGAGCGTGGTGGCGCCGACCCGGAGGCGGCCGTCGCGGATGTTGAAGGGGATTTGCGCCGAAGCAATCGACAGCGCGCCACCCGCGAGCACCGGTTCGACGATCTGCCGCAGCCGCGTGTCGTCGGTCGCCTGCCCGGAATCGCTGGCGCGGATCGCAACCTCGAAGGCGCGCGGATCGAGACCCGGAAGGCTCAGCCCCTCCAGCGTCACGGTGCCGCTGCCGGACAGCGCGCCGGTCAACGCCGAGGCGCTGCGGCCCTGCGTCAACAGTGTCATCTGCATCGAGGTACGTCCCTTGGGCATCGCGAGACTGCGGTAGCGCAAGGCCGAACTGTCGATGCCGGACAGCTGCACATTGGCGCTGAGCGCAAGTCCGTTGGCGCCTTGTCGCGCATCGACGGTGGCAGTCGCCTCGCCGCCGCCGATCTTGCCCTTGATGCCGTCGAAGGTCAGCGATTGCCCGTCCGACCTGATGGTGCCGCTGACCGGCTGCAGCTCGGCGCCACCCGGCAGCAGACCGTGCAGCGCTTCGAACGTGACCTTGCCGCGCCAGGCGCTCGTGAGCCCCTGGCCGAGCGGCTCCGTCGCTTCGTGACCGGCCGCGCCGATCGCGGCCGCGAAAATCGGCGCCAGCGTGATCTGATCGAGACCGACTTCGCCGTCGACGCTCTTCTGATCGGCGAGCGTCAGCGCCAGATGGCCGCGCAGCCGTGAACCGGCGATGATGCTGTCGAGATCGTCGAAGTTCAGCCTGTCGCCCGCGAGCGTCAGTTTCGACGACAGGCGGATGTTTGCAGCCGGATCGGCTGGTTTCAGATTGAGCAGCGGACTGATGTCGGCGCTGCGGACGCGGAGGCTGATGCTCGATTTGCTCGCGCTGCCCCCATCCTTGGTCCAAGGACCCGCGGTCCCTTCGGCATCCGCGTCAAGCCCTGCGCCCCAGAGCCTTGCCTTCAGCCGCAACGGCGCGCGCCAGGCACCGCTCAATGTACCTTCGAATTGCGTCGCGCCCGCACCGGCTGCGACCGCATGGTCAAGCCCAAGCAGCGCCAGCAAAGCATTGCCATCGCCGGCCGAGAATTTCGTCTCCGCTGTAACCTCGTTGCTGCGGAGTGCATCGAAATCCAGCGCACGGATCGCGGCCACCTGCGGCGTCGCCGAGATCACTGTATTGCCCTTGAGCTGCGGCGTGTCGAGATCGAGCGTCGCGCGCGCGCTGACGCGATCGGCGGCCTTGCCCTTGCCGAGGTCGAGCGCGAACCTGGCGCGAACCGGGCCGACATCCGCGCGGAGCACGCCAAGCCGCGCGGCCAGCGCCGGCGCGAACGGCTGAACCACAGCGGTCAGCCGGCCAAGCGACGCGGCGGTCGCGTCGACGGCAAGCTTGCCGGTCGAATTGGCACGGTCGAAATTGCCGCTGCCGTCCAGCGTGACATTGTCGGGCTGGCCGATCTTGACGCGTTCGAGCACGATATTCTTCGGGCTATAGGCGATCTTCGCCAGCAGCGGCCGCAATTCCTGCCCGGAAGAGACCGCGCGCCCGACGTCGAGCGACAGCTGCGCCTCGTCGGGCCATTCGCCTTGCGGACCGGCCAGCGAGCGGATCAATGCCGCGGTCGCGTCGAGATCGAGCCGATCCGCCTTCAACTGCGCCTCGACCTTCGAGCCGCTGGTTGCCTCGCGGTGCGTAACCGCGACGCGGCCCTCGAGCGTGCCGCTTTCGATCTCTGCCTTCATCGCGTCGATCGAAAAGCCTGATGGCGATACCATGACGTCGCCGCGCAACCGCAGCGGCCGTTGGCTGCGATAGGTGGCGTCGCCGCGCCCCTGCAGCCAGGTCATCAGCACATCGGGATCGGACGATTCGATGTTGAGCGCGGTCTTGAAGCTGTTCGCCGCTCCGGCTTGCGCGCTGGCACCGCTCATCGAGACCCGCGTGGATCCCGGCGCGCGAAACTCCAGCCGGCGCACCGTCCAGGATTTCGCATCCGATTGCAGCTCCGCCGAGATGTCCTGCAACGGACGGCCGCCGAGCATGATCTGCTCGGATGCCAGCTCGACCTGCGCCGGTATCGGGCTTTGCGGAAGACCCGACAACACCGCGCGTATCGCCGGCAGCACGCGGGCCGGCTCGACGTTGCCGTTGTTGCTGTCCTTGGCGCCATCCTTGGCGGCGAACTTGTCGCCGTCGAGCTGCCGCGCCGTAAGCGAGGCGCGCAGCAGCGGCGACGCACCGAAACGCAGATCGCCATTGCCGGCGAGCTTCAGCGCACGATCCTCGGCGCCATAGCTCACGTCGACCTGGTCGAGCCGCGCCGCCGAATAATCCGATTTCACCTTGGCGGCGATCCGCCACGGCGGCGCATCGCCGCCGCGCTGGCCGGGCGCACCCGCCAGCGTCAGTGTGCCCTCGAACCGCGGCGCGCGGGCCTCGAAGGTGAGGATGCCGTCGAGATCGGCCGACACCGGCCGCTGCCCGGGATCGATGCTGAAGTGCAGGCGGGTGCCGCTACCATCGGCGCTTTGCCCCGAGGAGACCCGAAACGGGTAGCGGTTGCCGTCGAACATGAAATTGCCGTCGCCGCGGATCGCGCCGGCAAGCGAGCGGACGTCGCCGCTGAAGGCAATGTCGTTCAGCTCGAGCGTGCTGCGGCTCGCGGCATCATGCAGCGCGATGCGGCCGGTCAGGTTGAGCCGGTCGATCGCCAGTGAAGCGAGGTTGAAGCTCCCGCTCGACGGCGACCAGTCGATCCGCCCTTTCGGGTCGAGCCCGAGATCGAGCGACGCGCCGTTGATGGTGAGCTCGTTCGCGCGCCACTCGCCGCGCATCAGCGAGCTCAGGCTGAACTCGACGTCGAGATTGGCGGCCCGGACCTTGCCAAGGTCGTTGGCGCCGCCGACGGTGACAGTCTTCAACCGCAGCGAGGGTGCCGGCAGCAGACGCGCGTCGAGATTGCCGGCGACCCGGACCGGCACGCCGATGATCTTGGACGCCTCCACCTCGAACTGCGGCCGGAACTGGTTCCAGTCAACGAAATACGGACCGACCAGCGCCGCGACCAGTGCAAGAATGAAGGCAATTGCCAGGCCGAGCAGCGTCGTCTGCACGGTGTCTCCCTTTGAGCCCAGCTCCGCGGCAGCCTCCTCATGCTGAACCCTTTGCCAACCTTTGGCCGGAGCACCCCAAATATAGAGACAAGTACGGCGAAGTCACAGCCGGTATACTGCTGGGACTTCGGACAGATAGTGGATTTCCCGTTCAAGCGTGCGTGTGCCGGCCTCGCCGAGGATCGCCGCCCCGCAGGAACGTCACCAGCTCGCCGGCAGGCGTTTCAGCCCGCGCAGCACGAAGGTCGGCCGCCACTCCGGATTTTCCGCGTCATCGAGCCGCAGGTCGGGAATCCGGCGCAGCAACGTCGAGATCGCGATCTCGGCCTCGATCCGCGCCAGCTGGGCGCCGAGGCAGAAATGGATGCCGCCGCCGAACGACAGCGGCTTGACGTTCGGCCGCCGGATGTCGAGCCTTTCGGGGTGATCGGGGTAAACAGCCTCGTCGTGATTGGCCGAGCCCAACAGGCACAGCACGCTCTCGCCCTTCGGGATGCGCTTGCCACCGAGGTCGTCGATGTCCTCCAGCGCGACACGGCCGGTCAGCTGCACCGAGGAATCGTAACGCAGGAACTCCTCGATCGCATTGGTGATCAGGCCGGGATTGGCCTTCAGCAGCGCGAGTTGGTCCGGGTTACGGAACAGCGCCAGCAGGCCGTTGCCGATCAGGTTCACGGTCGTCTCGTGGCCGGCGCCGAACAGCAGGATGATGTTGCCGGTCAGTTCCTCATTGGTGAGCTTCTGGCCGTCCTCTTCGGCCTGCACCAGTTGGGTGGTGAGGTCGTCGCCGGGCTGCTTGCGGCGCAGCTCGAACAGCTGATGGAAATACATCGCCGCCATCGCATTTGCGGTGTTGCCCTGCTTGATTTCCTCGGGCGTCAGCGGCACCGGTTCGAGGATACGGCCGCCATCGCGCGAACCGTTGTAGAAGGCCTCGCGGTGTTCCTCGGGGATACCGAGCATGTCGCAGATGATCGTGACCGGCAGGCGGAATGCGAAATCCTCGATCAGGTCCATCTTGCCTTGCGGAATGATGCGATCGAGCGTCTCGTCGACGACGTGCTGGATGCGCGGCCGCATGTCCTCGACCCGGCGCGCGGTGAAGGCCTTGACGACAAGGCCGCGCAGGCGGGTGTGGTCGGGCGGATCCTGCTGCAGCATCCAGTGGCTCATGCTGCGGAAGACCGGCTCCTCCATGATCTTCGGACCGTAGCGGCGGATCGAGCGCTCGGCAAAATCCTTGCCGAACCGCTTGTCGCGCAGCACGAGGCTCGCCTCGGCGTGCCGGCTGGCGACGAAGGCGCCGTGCACATTGACATGCATCGGATCGAGGCGGCGCAGCCGCTCGTAATACGGATAGGGATTGCGAATGAATTCAGGCGCCAGTGGATTGAAAAGCGGCTCGCCGCTCGCCGGCTGAACTTGCTCGTTCATGGTGACCTCCTTCGCTCGCTACGCCGGTGCATGCAACCTGGCGCGCCCTGGTGTCATCCTCAAGACCGCATCATCACGGATGCGGCTGTTCTGGTTCTGTCGAATGCAACTCGATACACTCTTGTATCGAGTTGCATTGTGCCCTAAAATGCGCCGATGTCAAGGGTTCGAACCAGACCGACACGGGACGACACCTGCGAGAAGCTGTTCGAGGCGGCGGCGCGGGTGTTCGAGGAACAGGGGATCGGCGGCGCCAGCATCGAGGCGATCGCGGCCGCGGCGGGCTTCACCCGCGGCGCTTTCTATTCGAACTTCAAGAGCAAGGACGAGCTGATCTTCGCGATGCTCGAGGATCACGTCGAGCAATCGATCCGGCGCAATCTCGATTTGCTCGCCCGGCACAACAACCTGGCCGACTTCCTCGAGGCGCTGCGCACCATGGACCGCAGCCGGCAGGATCCGCTCGGCCGCTCCCCTCTCCTGCACATGGAGATGATCCTGTTCGTGGCGCGCGCCGAGAAGCGCCGGCCCGAGCTCGCCAAGCGTCTGCGCGCGCGGCGCAAGCTGATCGCCGACATTGTCACGACTGCGCAGAAGAACAGCGGCAGGAACGGTAGACTCGATCCGGATTGGACCGGAGCGATCGTGCTGGCGCTGGAAGATGGTTTCCGACTGCACCGCCTGATCGATCCGGAAACCACCCCCGCCGACAGCTGCCTGCGCGCGATCACCGACCTGCAGCGCGCGATCGGGGTTTCGTCGGCCTGACGCGTCAGGCCGCGCTTGCGACCTTGTGCATCTGTCCGGCGACCGCGCGGACCTTGCGAGGCGAAGCCTGCCAGATCGCAAATGCCGACAGCAGGCTGACGGCGATGCCGAGCAGGAAGGCGCTGGTATAGCTGCCCGAGAGATCATAGAGCTGGCCGGTGATCCAGGGGCCCGCAGCGCCGCCGGCGAGCGCGGCCAGCATCACGGTGCCGAAGATGCTGCCGTAATGCTTGCCCTGGAAGATCTCCAGCACGACCGGTCCCATCACGGATGTCAGGCCATAACCAAGCGCGCCCTGGGTGAAGACCATGAGATAGATCAGCGCCATGTTGGGCCAGTATTTCAAGGCGGCGAGCGCGGCGAAGCAAATCACGAAGCCGAAGCAGGAGATCGCCCACACCCATTCCCGGCCGATGCGATCGGAGAGATGCCCGAGCCAGATCTGGCCGGGAATGCCGAGCAGGCTGACGACGCCAAGCGCCCAGACGCTGACGCTGGAGCTGAAGCCGATATCGAGCAGGAATTTGGTCTGATGCACCTGCACCGCGTACCAGATGTACAGGCCGCAGAAATAACCGATCGCGATCCACCAGAACCGCGCGGTGCGCAGCGCACGCGACAGCGTCCAGTCGGTGCCGGCCCACACCGGATCGACGATGTTCGATGCCGGCCTGGCTGACGTCGCCGTCGGCGCGGCATCGCCGTCCGGCTGCAGGCCGATGTCCTCCGGCCGCTTGTGCAGCAAGAGATTGATCGGCGCGAGCACGACCAGCACCACGATCCCCATTGCGGTGCAGGCGGTGCGCCAGCCGGTGTGCTCGATCATGTGCTGCACCCACGGCAGCAGCGTCACCGAACCGATGCCGACGCCGGCGAAGGCGAGCCCGATCGCAAGTCCGCGACGGCGGAGGAACCAGTTCGGCACGAACAGCGATTGTCCGGAATAGCCGAGGCAGACGCTGCCAGCGCCGACCAGCACACCGATCGTGAGATAGAGGTGCCAGGGCTGCCTCGTCAGCGGCGCCAGCAGCAGGCCCGAGCCCATCAAGAGCACGCCAAGCTCCATCACCGCGCGCGGACCGCCGCGGTCCATCAACCGGCCGATCAGCGGACTTGCGATCGCCGAGGCGACAAAGCCGAACGAGAAGGCGCCCGCCGTGATGCCGCGCTCCCAGCCGAATTCAGAGATGATCGGCGGATAGAACAGCGAGAACGCCGTACGCGCGTTGACGCCGATCGCCATGGTGACGAAGGTCACCGCGACGATGATCCAGCCGTAGAAAAAGGGAAGTCGCATGTGGGTCTTCGTTGCCAGGGTCAGAGGACGAATACCTGTTTCAGCCCGCGCCCGCTGACGGTCAAGTCCCATGGACCGACAAAGTGGCACCAGCCCGCGTCAACTCGCTCAATGAACGGTGCAAATTGTGTGAAGCAATTCATAGACAGTCAGGCCTGACGCGGCAGACTTGCGCGCGATGTCAACCACCTCGGCCATGCCAGTGACTTTCTGCTATCTGCGGGAATTCCGACCAGGCTCGGTCGGACGACTGGCAGCACCGGATACAACGATGGCGATCACTCCGACAGTACCGCCGCGCTCCCGGCCAAACTCGCCCATGATCGGCGGCAAGCGGGAAAACACCATTTCCTGCATTGACGCAGATCAATGGTGACGAGTTTTCGCCGCGAGATGATCCAGCCATGAAGTCGAGGGACGCATTTGCATCGCATGCTCAAGGCGCGAATGCCGCTTGGTCCGCACCCGGCCCACCCGTTGGAGGCATCGCGCTTGCGCGTCCGCGACCGCCTCCTCAAAGGTTGCAAACATCATACTGTACCAGTCCACTCGGTTGGCACATCCCTGCCGGATGAAGTCTTCCTTTATGACCTTGATGAAGATATTCTTTTCGCGTTGAGGTCTTTTCCTTTGTGCCGGATTTTAATCGCGTATCAGTAAAATTTGCAGAAGTATCAATAATATGATGACCCCATCGACGCCGGAAGTTCGACGACGTCTTGCGGCAATCCTTGCGGCAGATGTGGTCGGGTATACGCGCTTGATGGAGGCGCACGAGGAAAACACCCATACCCGGCTGATGCAATTGCGCTCGGAAATCCTCGACCCGGGCGTCACGGCGCAAAACGGAAGGATCGTCAAGAATACCGGCGACGGATTCCTTGCAACATTCGATACCGCGCGCGACGCAACGCGGTGTGCTCTCTCACTGCAAGAGGCTGTTGCCGTGAATACAGCCGGGATGCCCGCTGACGAGCGCATCAGCTTTCGCATAGGGCTGAATGCCGCGGATATCATCGTTGAGGAAAATGACGTCTATGGCGAGGGCGTCAACATCGCGGCACGTCTTCAGAACTATGCGCAAGCGGGCGGCGTCGTGATTTCGGGAGCCGTTGCGGAGCAGATCGGCCGGGACCTGGACGTCAGCGTGATTGATCTTGGCGATCTGCATCTTCGCAACATGGGCCGGCCTGTCCGCGTATATGCGCTCCACCGATCCATGCAGCCCGCGAAGCTTGTTGGCGAAGCCCCGGCAGGCTCGGAACCTCGCCCCTCGATTGCGGTTCTGCCGTTCCGAATGAACCTGACCACCCCGGAAGAGGGGTATTTCGCTGATGGTGTCGTTGACGACATCATTCGCGGCCTTGCCGGGCTCAAGGAGCTTTTCGTCGTATCACGCGGATCCAGCCTCGGCTTCAGCGGCCGCAACGTCGACGTGCGCGAAATCGGGCGCCGGCTCGGGGTTCGTTATGTCCTCTACGGGGGGATTCAGAGAACGATGACCTCGGTCCGTATCGTGACCGAACTTAGCGACGCCGAGTCGGGCGAAGTCATTCGCTCGGACTTGCATGAAGGCGACCTTCGCGAACTCTTTGCGCTTCAGGATCGGATTGCCATCAACGTTGTAAGACAGATCGCGCCGCAGGTTCGCGAGCGTGAGCTTATGCGATCGATGCGGAAACATCCGCAGAACCTCACCGCCTACGATCTCGTATTGCAGGCGCTCGATCTGTTGTACCGGATGGACTACGATTCCTTTTCCAAGGCACGCGGCCTGCTCGAGCAAGCCATTTCACACGATCCAAATTTTTCGTTGGCCTATTCCTACGTCGCGCTGTGGTATGTGTTCCGGATAGGGGAAATCGGATCGCTGGATCCCGAGGGTGATGTCATCGCCGGCGCCAGATACGCCAAGGAGGCGATCGATCGGGGCGGCGACGATGCATTCGCACTGGCGGTGTATGGTCACGTCCAGTCGTTCTTGCTGCATGACTTTCAAAGCGCAAGGAAAGCGCTCGACCGCGCGATTGCCGCCGGCCCAAGTTCGGCCATGGCCTGGACCATGGCGAGTGCTACATCCGGCTTTCTTGGCGATGGCCCAGCCGCCGTCCGCCAGGGTGAGCAGGGCGTCCGGCTCTCGCCGCTCGACGCGCGCTCGTTCTGGCACGAAGGGCTGTTCGGCCAGGCTCACTACGTGGATGGCGACTATGAGCAGGCGCTGGAGTGGGTGCGTGGCGCACTGAACCGCAACGGACTTATTCGCTTCAATCATCGTCTGCTCATCGTCACGCTTGGTGCCTTGGGCCGCCGTGAAGAAGCAGCGGAGGCGGCCCGCCGCTACCTGGAAATTCAACCCGGATTTCGCATTTCGTCCTACGCGCCACACTGCCCGTTTCGTGGCGGTGCATTGGAAACCTGGCTCGGCCACCTGCGATCGGCGGGGCTTCCTGATTGACTGGTATTGCTGACGGCAACTGCCGAGAGAGGGAGAGACGTCGATGACAGGCAACACAGGTAACACGGGCAATACCGGAAACACCGGCAACACCGGAAACACCGGCAACATCGGAGGGGGTGGCTGGTTTATTTCAGACCGCGTTGATTTGCCGTTCGTCACGAGGCTCGACCCCTCGGGCACAGCCGAGCTTGGCAGCCTGCGACGGACGCCGCCGACGTATTTCGGCAGCCGACAATGGTCTGCAAACTGGTATGCGTGGCGTGTCCTGCATCAGTTCATCGCCAATGTCCCCACCTGGGCGGCCACCATCGATGCTGACGCCACCTTCACGCAAATTCGGGGCGACCTGATCGCCAATTATGCCGCCCAAATCGACAACCTCGTGCTCGCCGCGCGGGATGAACGGCCGGATGCCATGGGCGCGATCCTCTCGCAGGACGTTGAATTCTTCTCGGATTTTCTCGCCGTGCTGACCGCCAGGCCTGGTTCGCATCCGCAAACCTGGCGCCTATTGAATATCGCGAGTTTGATTGGGTCCTTTGCTGCATTGTATTTCAAGGACAAGTACGATTTGCCCCGGCCGTCGCAGATTTGTCCCGCTTTGCTGCCGCCGATCCAGGTCCCCGGTCACTCGTCCTGGCCCAGCGGACATTCGACCCAGGCGCATTTTATGAAGAACTGCATGCTTCGGGTGTTCGCCGCAACGACAATGTCTGGGGCCGACCAGGGCGTATGGAAGTCCGACCTGTCGATTCTGGCGGATTCGATTGCCCGAAACCGCGAGATCGCCGGTGTGCACTATCCGAAGGATTCAGAAGCCGGCGCCAGAATCGCCGATCTGCTGGACACCGTCATTCTGACGCCAACCACCGTGCTGATGTTTGACGCCGCAATCACGGCTGCCGCAGGCGAATGGCAATGAGCAACCAGGATGGGCAGAGCCCCACATACGACGTCGAAGGCGCGACGAAGGTCATCAAGGATTCGACGACCAGCGTTCTTCCCCCCACCGGCTTTCGCACTTTGGTGGCGTCGCAGGACGAGTTGAAAGCGCTCGGTTTTCCAAGACGACCGGACCCGGCGCTTCAGCCGGCCGAGTATGCATTCTGGCAAAAGATGTTTAGTCCGACGGTGGCCTTCGAGGCCTTCGATTTCCAGGTGCTTTCCCCGGTCACTGCGGGCCTCCGCGGATCTTTCGCCCAATCGCCGCGGCGGGAAAGCAGCCTCAACTGGTCCGGCGCCTACATCACGCCGAGGGATGGCACCATCTTCTCGTCGATCTGGGGCAAGTTTCAGGTTCCAACACCAACCCGGCCGGCCGGCGGCCTGGCCAGCGAGACGTATCACAGCTCGACCTGGATCGGCTTCGATGGACAACGTCGGTATTACAGATCGACCTTGCCGCAAATTGGCACCGCGCAGAACATCGACCCAGCCACGGGCGCGGGCAGCCCGACGACGTCGTTCTTCGCGTGGTGGCAATGGTGGGTAAGGGGCGACCCGGCCCAAGCGTTTCCCGTAACGCTTGTGTCGCCGAAGGTTCATGCCGGCGATCTGATCATGTGCCTCATGCAGGTAGCGCCGGATCGCACGGGTGTGTCGTTCGTGATCACGAACCTTACGACCAGTCGCTCCGTACAGTTCTTTCAAACCGCACCCCTCACCCATCTTGGGCAGCCCTTCAAGATTCCCGGCGCAACGGCGGAATGGGTGATGGAGAGGTCGGCCGCCCCGGGAAATCCAACCCCCTTGCAGCTTCCAGACTACGGTACGGTGGTTTTCCACGACTGCGGCGCGTCGGCGATCAACACGGATACCGGAGCGATGGTGGAGCGCAATCTCTCCGGCGCGAGGCTCATCGACATGCATGTCGTGAAGGAGAAGGAGAAGCCGGAAAGAACCGAGAAGCCCTCCATCGCGAAGCCGATCGGTTCGACGGAGTTTCTGACGCACTTCCGCTAGCTTACCCCAACGCGTGGCTCTCATGACCGAAATAGGCGCGCTCGAGCCGGTGCGCGAGGTCGCTCTCCCCGGTCGGCGCCTCCAGCGCGATCGCGCCCTGCACCAGCGCGTAGACGCGATCGGCACAGGCGAGCGCCTTTTCCAGCAGCTGCTCAACCAGCAGCACAGAGGTGCCCTGCTCGCGCAGCCGGCCGATGACGTTGAGGACCCGATCGACCAGCACCGGCGACAGCCCCGCGGATGGCTCGTCGAGCATCAGGAGCCGCGGTCGGCGGACCAGGCCCTGCGCCACCGTCAGCATCTGCTGCTGCCCTCCCGACAGCGCGCCGCCGCGTTCATGCCGCTTCTCGGCGATCTCGGGAAAGAACGCCAACGCCTCCTCGATCCGCACGGCGCGCTCGGCGCGCGGCAGGTCATAACCGGCGAGCAGCAAATTGTCGGTCACCGATATCTGCGTGAACACGCGATGTCCCTCGATCACATGCACCAGCCCGGCCCGCGCGGCATCGCGCGGCGTCGCGTTGGTCATGTCGCGGTCGCCGAACCGGACCCGCCCGGCAGTGACCGGCAACAGTCCGGACATCGCGCGCAGCAGCGTGGTCTTGCCGGCACCGTTAGGCCCGAGCAGCGCCACGACCTCGCCGGCGGCAATCGTGACGTCGATGCCGTGCAGCACACGGATCTTGCCGTAGCCGGACTCCAGCCCATTGACCGCGAGCAACGGTTCAGCCGCCGAGATAGGCACTGACGACCTCCTTGTGGACACGAATCTCCGCCGGAGTTCCCGCCGCCAGCGTCCGGCCCAGATTGAGCACGGTGACCTGGTGGCAGATGTCGAAGATCAGATCGGCATGGTGCTCGACCAGCAGCACGCCGGTGCCGCGGCCGCAGACCGCCTTGATCAGGCTGGCGAGCCGCTCGATCTCGTCGTTGGAGAGACCCGCGGCGGGCTCGTCGAGCAGCAGGAAGTCCGGATCGAGCATCAGCGCCCGCGCGATCTCGATGAAGCGCAGCTCGCTGTGCTGCAGGCGATCAGCGCGTATGTCGGCGAGCGCCTCGAGGCCGACGACGCCAAGCAGCGCGTGCGCCTTGGCGGCGAGCAGACGCTCATCGGCGCCGTTGCGCGGCAGTGCGAGCATCGCCTCGACGAAATTGGCCCGGCCCTCGATCGAGCCGCCGATCATGACGTTCTCCAGCACCGAAGCTTCGCCGATCACGCGCGGCGTCTGGAAGGTGCGCGCGATGCCGCAGGCGGCGCGCTTGACCGGCTGGCCCGCGGCTAAAACTTCGCCGCCTAGCGTCATGGTGCCGGCTTTGGCGGCATAATAGCCCGAAATCACGTTGAGCGTCGTGGTCTTGCCGCTGCCGTTCGGTCCGATCAGCCCGTGGATCGCGCCGGGCGCGATATCGAGATCGAGACCGTCGATCGCCTTCACATTGCCGAAGCTCAGCGCGATGCCGCGCAGTTGCAGCGTCTTGCCGCCGTCCCTGCGGCGCACGATGTCGGAGAGTGCAGCGGGGCGCGGGATGATGGCGCGGTTGCTGGCGAGCGGACGGCGGTTGCGGAAATCGAGCAACGCCGCGATGCCGCCCGGCATCACCAGCACGATCACGAGCAGCAGCACCGCGTAGAGGAACGTCGACCATGCCGCGAGCGGCGCCGCGATCTCGGGCAGGATGGTCAGGATGATGGTGCCGAGCATCGGGCCAAGGATCGAGCCGCGGCCGCCGATCAGGATCGCGATGAAGAACAGCACCGAAAGATCGAAGGTGAAGGCATCGGGCGTGATGTAGGTCTGCAGGGTCGCGAACAATCCGCCGGCGATCGCCGCCAGCGCGCCGGCGAACAGGAAGATCGCGATCAGCATTTTCGGCTTGGAGATGCCGCTGGCCTCGGCGGCGACCTCGGCGTCGCGGACCGCGATCAACGCGCGACCGAACCGGCTGCGCGCGACATTGGCGCTCATCCAGGTGGTCAATGCGGCGAAGGCGATGCAGAGGGCGTAGAAGCCCCACGGCGTGTTGAACGGCGCCGGGAATTCCGGACCGGCAATGCCGATGCCGCCGCCGGTCACGCTCTGCCAGGCCAGCGCGATCTGCGTCACGATGGTCGCAAAGCCGAGCGTCGACATCGCGAAGTAGAAGGTGCGCAGGCGCAGGGCCGGCAGGCCGACGACCACGCCGAAGATCGCGCCGATCAGGCCGGCGATCGGCAAGGCGATGAACACCGGAATCGCCGGCATCACGTTGCCGGCAACCAGCACGCTCGTCGTGTAGGCGCCGAGCGTCAGCAGCGCGACATAGCCGATCGCAAGGTGACCGGCAAAGCCGACCACCAGATTGAGGCCCGACACCAGCACCCAATAGATCGCCATGCGGGTGCCGATCAGCACCCAGTAATCGTTGCTGACGAACGGCAGCAGCACCGCCGCCACCAGAATGCCGAGGAACGGCAGGACGTGCGGCAGCGCGGCGCGCCATGCGCCGCTGTCGGTTCGGGGCGGAGCGGCGGCGACCGTGGTCATCACACCCTCCGCGCCGTCGAAGCGCCGAACAGCCCTTGCGGCGCGGCGAGCAGTACCACGATGAACAGCGTGAACACCGCGACCGAGGAGAAGATGCCGCCGACCAGGAAGTTCGCGGCCTGCTGGAACAGGCCGAGCGCCAGCCCGCCGATGATCGCGCCTCTGTTGTTGCCGAGCCCGCCCAGCGCCACCGGCACGAAGCCGTAGAAGTTGAGCAGCGCGCCGTTGGCGAAGAAGGCGAGCAGCAACTGCCCGCCGGAAAACCCGGCGATGCCGCCGACCACGCCGGCAAGCGCGTAGCTCGCGACGCGCAGATTGCGCTCGGGCAGGCCGAGCGCCCGTGCCGCAAAATTATCCTCCGCGATGGCGAGGAACGCGCGGCCGACCAGGGTGCGGCGGTAGAGCCATTCAAGGCCGATGATGGTGACGGCGCAGGCGAGGACCGGCAGCCAGAACTTCTCATCGAGGACGCCCTCGCCGAATCCTGCGATGCGCGGGAACGGCTGCGGCTCGGTGCCCCATTTGATCGCGGTGATTTGCTGGATCATCAGCGCGACCGCGAGGGTCGAGAGCACGTAGAGATGCTGGTCGAGGCTCTTGAGCACCGGCCGCACCGCGACGAATTCGGTGATGATTCCGATCACCGCGCAGCAGAGCAGCGTCAGCACGAAGCCGACGGCAATGGGCAGGCCGAGCTTCAGCGTGAACATCGAGCCGAACACGCCGCCCAGCATCGCCAGCTGGCCGGCGGTGAAGCTCATCACCCGCGAGGTCGAGAACATCGTGTTGTAGGTGACGCCGACGAGCGCGTAGATCGCGCCCGCCGCGAGACCGGATGCAAGGATCGAGGCCAGCATCGGCTGCGCCCTCGCCCTTCTATGTGTACCCCGGCGCCAGCGCGAAGGTGCCGTCCTTGGCGGTAGAGGCTTCCGACATCACGATCTCTTCGGTCAAATAGCCGTTGTGCTCGGTCGGCGAGAAGCGGTAATTGCCGAAATAGCCGGGATAGGTCGACAGCGTGTTCCAGTACTTGATGATGCCGGCGCTGTCGGTCGAGCCACTTTCGGCGACCGCCTTTGCGATCAGTTCGATGCAATCGATGCCGCCGGCGACCCACCACAACAACGTGTCGTTCAGCGCGATGTTGGCCTTGGTCAGGCGCGCGACCAGGTCCGCGCTCTTCGGCGGCAGCTTGCCGGCGCCGTCATAGCTGCAGCTCTTGTAGCCGATCGCATAGACCTTCTTCCAGTTCTCCGGCTTGGCGACCAGGCTCGCAAGCTCGCCCGACGCCATCGAGGGATGCCCGACAAAGGGCACGTCCCAGTTCATCGCGGCGCGGGTGTTGAACATGCGCGCCTCCATGCCGGTCGAGACGCTCCACACCACGATCGCTTCCGCGCCGGCATTCTTGGCGCGCAGCATATCCGGCGTCATGTCGGGCTGCGTGGCGTCGATATTGGCCTGATAGGCTACCTCGGCGCCGTCCTTCTTGAATGCCGCGACGGAGGCGCCGACCGCAGTGACGCCATAGCCGGTGGTGTCGCCGATCACCGCGACCTTCTTCACCTTGAGGATCTTGAGACAGTAGTTGCGCACGGCATCGTCCCATTGGTTGTTCGACGGCGCGATGCGGAACGCGTTGGGGAACTTGACCGGGTCGATCAGGGTCTCGACGACGCAGGGATGCAGGTCCGGCATCTTGGCGCGCGCCATGATCGGCGTTGTCGCCAGCGCCTCGCCCGAGTTCAGCGGGCCCCAGATCGCATGCACCTTGGCCTGGCTGATCAGCTCCTGCGTGGCGTTCACCGCCTTGGTCGGATCGCCCTGGGTGTCGCGCATCACGAGCTCGATCTTGCGGCCCTTCACCCCGCCGGCGCCGTTGATGGCGTCGACCGCGAAGTTGACGCCGCGATTGAAGCCGACGGTCGGCGCCGAGCTCGGGCCGGTGATCGCCGCGAGACAGCCGATCTTGATCGGTTCCGACTGTGCGATGGCAGGAGCTGGGAAGGAAAATGACGCAGCGCCCAGTGCGCCTGCGCTGCTCAACAAAACGTCACGGCGTGACATAGCCATGTGATGCCTCCCTGTTTCCCTCTCGGCGCCCGTCGTTTGTTGCGGGACGTCCGTTCATTGATTGTCCGCGCGCTCAGGGGCCGCGGTTATGCGGGCCAAGTCTGGGCCGGATGCGAAGGTCTTGTCCAGCCCCTCGGGCGACATTGGGCTTCGCCAAACTTTCATGGCCGAGGCCGCCGCGTCCAGTGCCCGGCATTGACAGCGCCGACAGGTATCTCGCCGGCAATGATCTTCGCAACCTGGCGTACCGTCTCCGATGACTGATGCTCGATCGCCTGCGGCGTCAGGCCGCCGACATGCGGTGTTGCGATCACATTGTGCAGCTTCGCAAGCTCGGGCGTCGGCATCTGGTCCGACGCGCGGCCGACATCCATCGCGGCACCCGCGATGCGGCCATCGCGCAGCGTGGCCGACAGCGCCGCCTCGTCGACGAGGTTTCCGCGCGAAAGGTTGATGAAGAATGCGTGCTTCGGCATCCGCGCCAGTGCGGCCTGCCCGATCAGGTTCTCGGTCTGCGCGTTGGCGATCGCGAGACAGACAACGTAGTCGGCGCATGCCAGCAGATCGTCGAGCCGCAGATGCCGGATCGCAGGATCGTCCGGCGTCACGAAGGGATCGGCGACCAGCACATTCATGCCGAGCACTTTAGCGATCCCGGCAAGATAGCGCCCGATGCTGCCGTAGCCGATGATGCCGATCGTGCTTCCCGCAAGCTGGTAGCCCATCACGACCTCGGGCACCCTACCCGCATGATAGTCTGCGGTTGCCCGTGAGACGCCGCGCGACAGATCGATCATGAAGCCGAGCGCGAGCTCGGCGACCGACTGGACGAAGCCGGCACTCGCCTGTGTCACCAGCACGCCGGCGGCGGAGGCCGCAGCGACGTCGATATTGCGGATATCGACCGCGCAGCGCACAAACGCGCGCAGCTTCGGCAGCTGCGGAAAGATCGCTCCCGGCCCCGGGGTCATGCGGTCGGCGACGATGATGTCGACATCGGCCGCGACCTCGACCAGTGCGGCCGCGTCGAGCGCCTCCTCGCCCTCGTGCAACTTGACGTCGGCGACTGCGCGCAGGCCGTTCAGGCTGCGCGCGCCGTAATAATCGCGGCGCATCTGCGGGGTATGGGCGAGCAGCACCTTCACGATCGCATCCCCCTAATAGCCGAGCGCATGCGGCAAGGCCGTGCTGATCGCCGGTACGAAGGCGATCACCAGCAGGCACAGCAACAGCAGGCCGAGATAGCCCGCGATCGGCTTGATGGTCTGCTCGATCGGCACGTTGCCGATCAGGCAGGCGCCGTAGAGCCCAAGGCCAAGTGGCGGAGCAAAGAGCCCGAGCCCCATCGCGATCACAAGCACCACGCCGAAATGCAGCGGATCGATGCCGAGCTTCACGGCAACCGGCAGCAGCAGCGGGCCGAAAATGATCAGCGCCGCGGCGCCTTCGAGCACCGAGCCCATCACCACCAGCACCAGGATCGACAGCAGCATGAACAGCCAGACCCCGTGGCTGCCCGAGATCGCCAGCATGAGGTCGCCGACGGCATGCGGCACCTGCTGCAGCGTCAGGATGAAGGCCAGCGACTGCGCCGCGGCGACGATAAACAGCACCAGCCCCGAACGAACAGCCGACTGCACGAAGCAGTGCGCGAGGCTCTTCGCGCCGAGCTCGCGGAACAGCAGGCTGCCGACGGCGATGGCATAGACCGCGGCGAAGGCGGAGATTTCAGTCGCGGTGGCAAAGCCGCTCTTGAAGCCGAAGAAGATCATGAAGATCAGCCCGAACGAGGCGATCGCACCGGTCCAGAGTCCCGATACCGCGGCGCGCGGCTCGGCTTCCACGTTCGCCGCGGGACGCTTGCCGAAGATGATCGACACCGCAATCAGCGCCAGCGCCATCAGCGCGGCGGGCAGCATGCCGGCGACGAACAGTCCGCCGATCGACAGATTGGCGACGAAGCCGAGGATGATCAGGTTGATGCAGGGCGGAATTGTCTCCGCCATCACGGCGGAGGCCGCGAGCAGCGCGACGGCTCCGCCCGGATTCTGCCGCGAGCGGCGCGCCGCCGGGATCAGCACCGAGCCGACCGCGGCAACGTCGGCCATCTTGGAGCCCGAGATGCCGGAGAACAGCACCATCGACATCACCATGACGACGTTGAGCCCGCCGCGCATCCGTCCGACCGCGCGCTGCAGCAGCTCGATCAACCGGACCGACATGCCGTTGGCTTCCATCAGGTAGCCGACCAGGATGAAGAACGGGATCGCGAGCAGCACGAAATTGTCGATGCCGCGCGCCATCTGCTGGGCGAAGATCACGCCGGGCAGCGTGCCCTCGACCCAGATGAAGATCAGCGCCGCCAGCGCCAGCGCAAAGCCGATCGGCAGTCCGCCGAACAAGGTGAGGAAGAAGCCGATCAGCATCAACGCCTGCGACGACGGCACGGACGATGGCGCCAGCGCATCCCAGGCGAGATACAGGCCGACGATGACGGCGGTCGCGACGATGGCTGCCGCCATGTCGCGGAGCGGTCGGCCACAGAACGTCTCGAACGCGAAGATCGTCATGAACGCCGCGCCGATCCCCATCGGATAGAACGTCCATTCCAGCGGCAGGCCGGAGCCGGAGGTCTGGCCGGTGGTCAGCCAGCCCATCTTGACGGCGTTGAACGCAACATAGCCGGCGATGATGGTGACGAGCAGCGCACCGACTGCATCGACCACCCGCCGCAGGGCGTGCGGCAGCATGTTGACGAAGAAGGCGACGCCGAGATTCTCGCTGCGCGCGAGCGCGCTCGCCGCGCCGAAGAAGCTCGACCCGACCATCAGGCCGCGGGCGACGTCGTCGGACCATTCGACCGGCGCATTGAACAGGAAGCGGGCCAGCACCGAGACGCAGACCACCACGAGATCGGCGGCAAGCAGCAGCGCGGCGATCGCGTCACTGACGGCGAGCAGCGGCGCCGTGATCCGATCAGCGCTGCTTCTCGCCTCGACTGCGGCGACTGACATGCGCCAACCTCAGGCCTGCGTGGAGCGGATCAGGTCGACGACGGCCTTGGCCTCGGGCCGCGCCTTGATGAAATTGTCGGTCTGCGGCAGCACGCGCTTGCGGAACGCCTCCTTGTCGCATTCGACGACCGTGACGCCCTTCTCCACCAGCGCCGCCAGCGCCTCCTTCTCCACCGCGAGGCCGTGCGCGCGGGTGTCGGTCGCGGCCTTGTTCGCCGCGTCGAGAAAACCTTCGCGCAGCTTGGGAGCCATGCGGTTGAAGCTGGTGTCGCTGAAATAGACCGCGAGCGGCGAGAAGATGTGCTGGGTCAGCGCATAGTGCTTCGCGGTCTCGTAGAACTTGCTCGCCAGGATGGTCGGCGGATCGTGTTCGAGGCCGTCGAGCACGCCGGCCTGCAGCGCCGTGTAGATCTCGCCGAACGCCAGCGGCGTTGCGGCGGCCCCCATCAGCCGCAGGCACTCGGTGATGATCGGATTGGGCAAGGTGCGGATTTTCAGGCCGGCGAGATCCTCCGGCGTCTTCACCGGCTTCTTGGCCAGCACGCTGCGCGCGCCGAAATTATAGGCCCAGCCGATGATGTGAATGCCGGCGCCCTTGAGCAGCGCAGCCTCGATCGGCTTCGCCGCGCCGGCGTCGAATGCCTTGGTCTGCTGCTGGAAGCTGGTGAAGAGGTAACCGAGGTCGAAGGTGCCGACCAGCGGCACGAGATTCGCCGAGATCGACGAGCCCGACACCATCAGGTCGATCACCCCGAGCTTCACCGAGTTGATGACGTCGATCTCCTGGCCGAGCTGATTGTCGGGGAAGAAGGTGACCTCGATCTGCTCGCCGAGCCCGTTCGCCTTCAGGCTCTTGACCAAATTGTCGTAGTAGACGCGGCCATTGGCGTATTTGGGATCGTTGGGGAGCGACGACGAGCAGCGCATCTTCATGGTCGCGGCCTCGGCGCGGCCGATGATGGCGGGCGCGGCGGCAATCCACGCGGTCGCGGCGACCGACGATTGCAGTACAATGCGGCGGCTCATGCGGTTCGACGTCATGATGATGCTCCTCCCGGGAACGGATCTTTTTTGTGTTGGCCGCCCGCCTGACGGCGCGAGCTTGGCAGCCGATTTGTCATAATGTATGACAAAACGGACACGGTTGTGCAAGAGCGCGGCTCGGCGGCGGCGCAGGCTGCAACCGCAGCGAGGCCCTCGATGTTCCAGACATCCAACGCGTTGCGTCGGAGCGTGCACAGCCAGGTCACCGACCGCGTCGGCAGCAGCATCGTGCGCGGCGAGATCGGCGTCGGCGAGACGCTGCCGCCGGAAATCCGGATCTGCGAGATGATGGACGTCAGCCGCACCGTGGTGCGCGAGGCGATCCGCACCTTGACCGGCAAGGGCCTAATCGAATCCCGACCCAAGAGCGGCACGCGGGTCCGGCCGCCAGAGCAGTGGAATCAGCTCGATCCCGACGTGCTGCGCTGGCACCTCGAGAGCGCGGAGATCGACCGTTATCTGGCCAAGCTGTTCCAGCTGCGCGCCGCGGTCGAGCCGGCCGCGGCGGCGCTCGCGGCGAACCATGCCGAGGAGGTCGACGTCGCCCGCATCCGCGCCGGATGCGACGGCATGGACGCGGCAAAGACCAATGAGGAGTACGTCGCCGCCGACATTGCGTTCCACCAGGCGATCTATTTCGCCACCCGCAACGAGTTCTTCTGGCCGATCGCGCAGATGTTCGAGATCACCTTGCGCCAGAGTTTTACGATCGCAGCGCCGGGCTCGCACCGTCCGCGGGCGCTGCGCGAGCACCGCGCAGTGCTGGACGCGATCGCTGCCGGAGATGCAGACGGCGCGCGCCAAGCTACGGTCGTGCTGCTGGCGAATTCCGCCGACGATCTGGTGCGAATCCGTGGCCGGGAGTTCGACACGCCGCGTCCAGCCAAGCGCCGATGATGTTGGTGACTGCGGTCGTGATGAGCTCACTGCTTCCACATGGTCGTCCTGGCGAAAGCCAGGACCCATATGTGGACGGCCCCCGTGGCACAAGAGCTGTTTGGTGAGATCGGATCGCT
>NZ_JAQOSR010000145.1:0-24097 GCF_046718885.1 Bradyrhizobium sp. UFLA01-814
GTATACGCGATCTCACGTATCAGTGCGCTGCACAAAAGTGAGCAATCCTAGCCTCATCAATAAGCGTTCTCGAACCAATGGGGTGCTCATGTCAGACGATACAAAACCAGGCCTGAAGTCTCCGCTCCGGCGCAAGCTCTTGATGGGAATGGCGGCATTGCCGGCCGTTTCGATGCTGGGCCGTCCGGCATTTGCCGACGTTCCTGCAACCTCTGCGGTCAACACCACGGGTCTTGCAGTCACCGATAGCGAGGTCACGGTCGGCATCCTGCATTCGGTGACCGGTACCATGGCGATCTCCGAGACCGGGTCGGTCGAGGCCGAGAAGCTCGCGATCGAGCAGATCAACGCCGCCGGCGGCGTGCTCGGCCGCAAGATCAAGTTCATCCAGGAAGACGGCGCGAGCGACTGGCCGACCTTCGCGGAAAAGGCCAAGAAGCTGTTGGTCAACGACAAATGCGCGGCCGTGATGGGCTGCTGGACCTCGGCCTCGCGCAAGGCGGTGCTGCCGGTGTTCGAGCAGTACAACGGCATGCTGTACTACCCGACCTTCTATGAAGGCCTCGAGCAGTCCAAGAACGTCATCTACACCGGCCAGGAGGCGACCCAGCAGATCATCGCCGGTCTCGACTGGGTCAACAAGACCAAGGGCGCCAAGAGCTTCTACCTGCTCGGCTCGGACTACATCTGGCCGCGCACCTCGAACAAGATCGCGCGCAAGCACATCGAGAACCATCTGCAAGGCTGCAAGGTGGTCGGCGAGGAATACTTCCCGCTCGGTTCGACCCAGTTCAACTCGGTCATCAACAAGATCAAGCTGACCAAGCCGGACGTGATCTACGCGATCATCGTCGGCGGCTCCAACGTCGCATTCTACAAGCAGCTCAAGGCGGCCGGCATCGATCTGTCGAAGCAGACGCTGCTCACGATCTCGGTCACCGAGGACGAGATCGACGGTATCGGCGGCGAGAACATCGCCGGCGCCTATGCCTGCATGAAGTACTTCCAGTCGCTCGACAATCCGAACAACAAGGCCTTCGTGCCCGCCTTCAAGAAGATGTGGGGCGAGAAGACCGTGATCGGAGACGTCACCCAGGCTGCTTATCTCGGTCCGTGGCTGTGGAAGTTGACGGTGGAGAAGGCCGGCTCCTTCGACATCGACAAGATCGCGGCGGCGTCGCCCGGCGTCGAGTTCAAGGGCGCGCCGGAAGGTTACGTCCGGATCCACGAGAACCATCATCTGTGGTCGAAGACCCGGGTCGGACGCGCCAAGGCCGATGGACAGTATGAGCTGATCTACGAGACCGCCGATCTCGTCGAGCCGGATCCGTTCCCCAAGGGTTACCAGTGAGCCAGTAGCCCGCATGAGCGGAGCGATGTGCGGGACCGTCCCGGGTATCGCACCCGCTCACCCGGGCTACGAAGCTCCACAACGCATCGCGGCGTGGACGTCGTCGTCCGCGCCACGGAACGAGCGTCGCTTGACCGGCGGCGCGTGCCTCTTGGACTGGAGGACATCATGTTCGGCGACTATTCGATCAGCGATCTCGGCGCCATCCTTGCGATGCAGGGATTTGCCGGGCTCATCCTGTTCTCCGTCTATGTGCTGATGGCGCTGGGGCTCGCCATCATCTTCGGCCAGATGGGCGTCATCAACATGGCCCATGGCGAGTTCATGATTCTCGGGGCCTACGTCACCTGGATGACGTCGAACGCCGTGCAGCACGTCGCGCCTTGGCTGTTCCCCGGCTACTTCTTCATCGCGATGATCCTGGCGTTCATCGCCTCCGGCGCGCTCGGCATGCTGGTCGAGTGGGCGCTGATACGCCATCTCTACAAGCGTCCGCTCGACACGCTTCTGGCGACCTGGGGTCTCAGCCTGATCCTGCAGCAGGCCTATCGTTCGGTCTTCGGCGCGCGCGAGGTCGGCGTCGAACTGCCGGAATGGATGATGGGCTCCTGGCAGGCGACCGACTCCATCCAGATTCCGATCAACGGCATGTTCGTGATGGCGCTGACCATCCTGATCACGATCGCGGTCGCCTACGTGCTGTTCTGGTCAAGCTGGGGCAAGCAGGTACGCGCCGTGGTGCAGAACCGCGTGATGGCAGGCGCCGTCGGCATCAATACCGAGAAGGTCGATCGTTACACTTTTGGCCTGGGTTGCGGCATCGCCGGGATCGCCGGCTCTGCCTTCACCATGATCGGCTCGACCGGACCGACCGCCGGCCAGCTCTACATCGTCGACACCTTCCTGGTCGTCGTGTTCGGCGGCGCCGCTTCGCTGTTCGGCACCATCGCCTCCGCCTTCTCGATCTCGCAGACCCAATCGACGCTGGAATTCTTCCTGTCGGGATCGATGGCCAAGGTGATCACGCTGCTGACGATCGTCGCGATCCTGATGGTGCGTCCGCAGGGGCTCTTCGCGCTCAAGGTCCGCAAATAAGAACAAGCAGGCTGGTCATGATCATCAACTCGCGCTTTTTCAATCGCTCCGAACTGCTCGGCTTCCTTGCGCTCGCGGTACTGCTGTTTCTCATCCTGCCGCTATCGCTCGATATCTTCCGCCTCAACCTGGTCGCCAAATATTTGACCTATGCCTTCGTCGGGATCGGCCTCGTGCTGTGCTGGGGCTATGGCGGCATCCTGAGCCTCGGGCAGGGCGTGTTCTTCGGCCTCGGCGGCTACTGCATGGCGATGTACCTCAAGCTCGAGGCGTCCTCGGTCGCGAACACCAAGATCCAGTCGACGCCGGGTATCCCCGATTTCATGGACTGGAACCAGCTCACCTCGCTGCCCTTCTTCTGGAAGCCATTTCACAGTTTCCCGGTGGCGCTGATCGCGATCATTCTGGTGCCGGCGATCTTCTCCTTCATTATCGGCGCTGCGATGTTCAAGCGTCGGGTCGGTGGCGTCTACTTCGCGATCATCACGCAGGCGATCGCCGCGATCATGACCATCCTGATCGTGGGCCAGCAGGGCTACACAGGCGGCATCAACGGGATCACCGATCTGCGAACGCTGCATGGCTGGGATATCCGGACCGATCACGCCAAGTACATCCTCTATTTCGTGGAGGTGGTATTGTTGTTCGGCTGCATCTGCGCCGCGCAGTTCATCCGCCTGACAAAACTCGGGCGCATCCTGGTGGCGATGAGAGAGCAGGAGGATCGCGTGCGTTTCTCCGGTTACAGCGTCGCCAACTTCAAGATCTTCGCGTTCTGCGCCGCGGCCGTGTTCGCTGCGATCGGCGGCGCCATGTTCACGCTCGAGGTCGGCTTCATGTCGCCGTCCTTCGTCGGCATCGTGCCGTCGATCGAGATGGTGATCTACACCGCGGTCGGCGGCCGGATGTCGATCTTCGGCGCGGTCTGGGGCGCGCTGTTGGTCAATTTCGCCAAGACCAGCCTCTCGGAGTCCTTTCCGCAGCTCTGGCTGTTCGGTCTCGGCGCGCTATTCATCGCGGTCGTGCTCGCCTTCCCGAACGGGCTGTCCGGCATCTGGGCTGACCACGTCCAGCCGCGCATCGATCGACTGTTGGCATCACGCAAATCGAAATCGGCGGCCGGCCTGATCGCCGACGGCGCACCGGCCGAATGAGGAGGGATCATCATGCTCGTCGGCCATCAGCCCAAGGACTTCCTGCTCGCGGTCTCCGGTCTCACTGTGTCCTTTGACGGCTTCAAGGCCGTCAACGATCTCTCCTTCTATGTCGAGGAGAACGAGATCCGCGTCATCATCGGCCCGAACGGCGCCGGCAAGACCACGGTGCTCGACCTGATCTGCGGCAAGACAAGGGCGACGTCAGGCTCGATCCAGTTCCGCGGCCAGGAGCTGACCAGGTTGCGCGAGAACGAGATCGTGCAAGCCGGGGTGGGGCGCAAGTTCCAGACGCCGTCGGTGTTCGAGGATCTCACCGTGTTCGAGAACCTCGAGATCTCCTTTCCACGCGGCCGCACGGTGTTTGGCTCGCTGACCTTCCAGCGCGACGACACCGTCAAGCAGCGGGTCGAGGAGGTCGCCGAGATGATCTTCCTGAAGGACAAGCTCAATACCTTTGCCGACCAGCTCAGCCACGGCCAGAAGCAGTGGCTCGAGATCGGCATGCTGCTGATCCAGGATCCGGACCTCTTGATGCTGGACGAGCCGGTCGCCGGCATGAGCGTCTCCGAGCGCGCCAAGACCGCCGAGCTGCTCAACCGCATCATCAAGGACCGCTCGGTGCTGGTGATCGAGCACGACATGAAGTTCGTCGAGGACATCGCGCACAAGGTCACGGTGCTGCACCAGGGACAGATCCTGTCCGAGGGGACGATGGAGCACGTCAAGAACGATCCGAAAGTCATCGAAGTGTATTTGGGCCACTAACGGATGATCAGGATCGGTCGAGCCGCGAACTCAGTTCACCTCTCCCCGTCGGGGAGAGGTCGGCGCGCAGCGCCGGGTGAGGGCCTTCAGGTCCCAAGAGAGAGCGCAACCCCTCACCCGGATCGCATCGGGCGATGCGATCCGACCTCTCCCACAAGGGGAGAGGTGAAGAACAGTGCCCGGTTCTAGGAGCTGTCGATGCTGGCAATCAATGATCTTCATGTCGCCTATGGCCAGAGCGAGGTGCTGCACGGCCTCAACGTCTCGGTCGCGCCCAACGAGATCGTCGCGATCATGGGCCGCAACGGCATGGGCAAGACCACGCTGATGAAATCGCTGATGGGCATCCTGCCGGCCAAGAGCGGCAAGGTGACCATGGACGGCACCGAGCTCGGCGCGATGAAGAGCTACGACCGGGTGGCGAAGGGCCTCGCCTACGTACCGCAGGGCCGCATGATCTTCTCCACCATGACTGTCAAGGAGAACATCGAGACCGGCCTCGTGGTGTCAGGCGGCTCCGAGGTGCCCAGCGATATCTACGAACTGTTTCCGGTGCTGCTCGAGATGAAGGGCCGCCGCGGCGGCAATCTCTCGGGCGGGCAACAGCAGCAGCTCGCGATCGCCCGCGCGCTGGCGACCAAGCCGAAGGTGTTGCTGCTCGATGAGCCGACCGAAGGCATCCAGCCGTCGATCATCAAGGACATGGCGCGTACCCTGAAGCGGATCCGCGATGAGCGAGGGCTTTCGATCGTCGTCTCCGAGCAGGTCCTGAGCTTCGCCCTCGACATCGCCGACCGCGTGCTCGTCATCGAGAACGGCGAGATCGTCCGCGACGATCCACGCGCCAGCGTCGATGCCGCGCAGATTTCTAAGTACCTGTCCGTCTAACTATCAGTAACCCAAGGGGAGCATCGCGATGCCAGATACACTGATCAAGGTCGATCTAAGCAAGTCGGCCTATGAAAACGACAAGATCCACAACCGCTGGCATCCGGAGGTTCCGATCGTCGAGTGGGTCAGCCCCGGCGACGACTTCATCATCGAGACCGTCGACTGGACCGGCGGATTCATCAAGAACAACGATTCCGCCGACGACGTGCGCGACATCGATCTGTCGATCGTGCACTTCCTGTCCGGTCCGATCGGCGTCAAGGGCGCTGAGCCCGGCGACCTCCTCGTCGTCGACCTGCTCGACGTTGGTCCGTTGAAGGAGAGCCTGTGGGGCTTCAACGGCTTCTTCTCCAAGCAGAATGGCGGCGGCTTCCTCACCGACCATTTCCCGCTGGCGCAGAAGTCGATCTGGGACATCAAGGGTCTTTACACCTCGTCACGTCACGTCCCCGGCGTCAACTTCGCCGGCCTGATCCATCCCGGCCTGATCGGCTGTCTGCCCGATGCCAAGATGCTGGCAGCCTGGAACAAGCGCGAAGCCGAGCTGATCGCGACCAACCCGACTCGTGTACCGGGCCTCGCCAATCCGCCGTTCGCGCCGACCGCCCATGCCGGCCAGGCCAAGGGCGACGTCAAGGCCAAGATCGGCCTCGAGGGCGCGCGCACCGTGCCGCCGCGCGAGCATGGCGGCAATTGCGACATCAAGGATCTGTCGCGCGGCTCGAAGATCTATTTCCCGGTCTATGTGCCGGGCGGCGGGCTCTCGATGGGCGATCTGCATTTCAGCCAGGGCGACGGCGAGATCACCTTCTGCGGCGCCATCGAAATGGCCGGCTGGCTGCACATTAAGGTCGACGTCATCAAGGACGGCGTCTCGAAATACGGCATCAAGAACCCCGTGTTCAAGCCGTCGCCGATCACGCCGAACTACAAGGACTATCTGATCTTCGAGGGTATCTCGGTCGACGAGGCCGGCAAGCAGCATTATCTCGACGTTCACATCGCCTATCGCCAGGCCTGCCTGAACGCGATCGAGTATCTGAAGAAGTTCGGCTACTCCGGCGCCCAGGCCTATTCGATCCTCGGCACCGCGCCGTGCCAGGGCCATATCTCCGGCGTGGTCGACGTGCCGAATGCCTGCGCCACGCTGTGGCTGCCGACGGAGATATTCGACTTCGACGTCATGCCGTCGTCGGCGGGACCGATCAAGCATATCAAGGGCGACGTGCAGATGCCGATCTCGCCCGACAAATGATCCCTTGAGTGATCCCTGCGCGAAGGGTGCGGGACGGCCCGCGTATTGGCCGCCCCGCATCCATCGCCGGATGTCACACGACTGCGCAAGGATTAAGGAAATGCCGATCTACGAATATCTCTGCAACGATTGTGGTCCTTTCACCGACATGCGGCCGATGGCGGAATGCGACCTGCCGCAGGACTGCCCGCAATGCGAGACGACGTCGCCGCGCGTGATCCTGACCGCACCGGCGTTCTTCTGCATGCCCTCGGACAAGCGCAAGGCGCATGCCACCAACGAGCAGAGCCGGCACGCGCCGAAGACGCTCGACCAGTACAAGGCCGCGCATGGCCCGGGCTGCGGCTGCTGCTCGACAACGGGAAAGAAGAAGCCGGCGCGGCTGATGACCAAGACCAAGAGCGGCGCCAAGGGCTTTCCGACCGCGCGGCCCTGGATGATCAGCCACTAGAAGCGTTTTCGAGCGAAGTGGATACCGGTTCGCGTTAAGAAAACGCGTCAAACAAAAGTCTGGAGCCCGATCCCGATTCAATCGGAACGGGAAAGGCTCTAGAAAGTGTGGCTGGTCGTCAAGCTTGCTCAGCGACCTTCAGGGCCTCGGTGCGGATCTCCTCGACCAGCCGCTCCTTCAGGGCGACGAATTCAGGCGTGGTCTTGATCTTGTAGGAGCGCGGATGCGGCAGGTCGACCGCGATCTCGGCCTTGATGCGGCCGGGCCGCGCGCTCATGACGATGACGCGGCTGCCGAGGAAGATCGCTTCCTCGATGTCGTGGGTGACGAACAGCACCGTCTTCTGGTCGCGCTCCCAGATCCCGAGCAGCATCTCCTGCATCAGCGCGCGGGTCTGGTTGTCGAGCGCGCCGAACGGCTCGTCGAGCAGCAGGATCTTTGGATCGTTGGCTAGCGCGCGGGCGATCGCGGTGCGCTGCTGCATGCCGCCCGACAGCTGCTTGGGCGAGTGATTTTCGAAGCCCGATAGCCCGACCCGGCGGATGAACGCATCGGCGATCTTATGGCGCTCCGCTTGCGACACGCCGCGCTCGCGCAGGCCGAAGGCGATGTTCTCGCGCACCGTCAGCCAAGGAAACAGGGTGTAGGACTGAAACACCATGCCGCGGTCGGCGCCGGGGCCGGTGACCTCGCGCCCGTCGAGCGTGACGCGCCCGCTGGTCGGCCGATCGAGCCCGGCGATGATCCGGAGCAGGGTGGACTTCCCGCAGCCGGAGGGGCCGAGAATGGTGACGAAGTCGTTGTCGCCGACATCGAGCGTGGTCGGCTCGAGCGCTCTCGTCGGCGCGTTACCGGCACGGGCGGGGAAGGTTCGCGAGACCTGATCGATCCTGAGCGCGGTCATGCGAGCTTCCACGGGAACAGCCAGGCGTTGAACGCCTTGAACAGGAAATCGGAAATCAGGCCGATCAGCCCGATCACGATGATGCCGAAGATGATCTGGCCGGTATTGAGCAGCGCCTGGCTGTCGGTGATCATGTGCCCGATGCCCGACGACGAGCCGATCAATTCGGCCACGATGACGTAGGTCCAGGCCCAGCCCAGCACCAGCCTGAGGATTTCAGCGATCTCGGGCGCGGCAGACGGCAGCAATACGCGGCGGATGATGCCGCGGTCGCGGGCGCCCAGCGTATAGGCGGCCTCCACCAGGTCGCGCCTGGTGGCACCGACGGTGACCGCCACCATCAGGATGATCTGAAACACCGCGCCGATGAAGATCACAAGCAGCTTCTGCAACTCGCCGATGCCCGCCCACAGGATCAGCAGCGGGATGAAGGCGGATGCCGGCAGATAGCGCGCAAAGGACACAAACGGCTCGAGAAAGGCCTCGATTGGCTTGTAGGCTCCCATCAGCACGCCGAGCGGCACCGCGATGATGGCAGCAAGCACAAACCCGCCGATCACGCGCCAGATCGTCATCCCGATGTCGAACAGAAAGCCTTGCTTGGCGAGCAGCTCATAGCCTTCCTGCACCATCGTCAGCGGGTTGGCGAGGAAAGTCTTCGACACATGGCCGCCGAACGTGGCCCAGGACCAGAGGGCGACGAACAGCACGAAGAAGGCGAGGCCATAGGCCACGCGCTGCTTCGATGTCGTGGGCTCGAGAGGACGCATCAATTGATCCGGGCGTATCTTATGCGCCGGTCCCGCCCGCTGTGTCGCGAGACCGGACCGGCCGAAATGGTTGCTGCGTTACTTGATGAAGCTTGCGTCGTAGATGTCCTCGACCTTCGGCGCGGCCTTGATGATGCCGACCTCGAGCAGCAACTCAGCAGCGTCCTTGTTGAAGGTGAGGAAGTCGCCGGCGAAGAATTTCTGGTTGGCGGCCTTGTCCTGCCAGCGCAGGTACCTTGCCGAGTTGCCGAACTGCTCGCCGCTCTGCTTCACGTCAGCGCCCATGATCTCGTAGGACTTGGCCTGGTCCTTGGCGATCATGTCGAGCGCCTCGAAATAGCTGTCGGCAAGCGCCTGCGCCGCCTTCGGATTGTCGGTGAGGAATTTCGGGGTGCAGCCGAAGGTATCCATCACGATCGGGTAGTCGAGCGTGGTCGCGATGATCTTGCCCTTGTTGGGAGCGGCGCGCACCGTCGACAGATAAGGCTCGTAGGTCATCGCGGCATCGTTCTGGCCGGAGACGAAAGCCTGCGCCGCGGCGGCGGGCTCCAGATTCACCACGGTGACGTCTTTCACCGTGAGGCCGTTCTTCTTCAGCATCCAGGCCAGCGCGAAATACGGCGAGGTGCCGGGCGCGGACGCCGCGACAGTCTTGCCCTTCAGGTCCTTGATCGCCGCGACGTCGTTGCGCACGGCCATGCCGTCGGCGCCATAGCTCTTGTCGAGCTGGAAGATCTGCTTGGTCGCAACGCCATTGGCGTTCCAGGAGATCCAGGTCTCGACCGTCGTGGCCGCGCACTGGATGTCGCCCGAGGCGATCGCGAGATGGCGGTCCTTCTGCGGAATCTTCTTCAATGTCACGTCGAGGCCGTTCTTCTTGAAGATGCCGGCCTCCTTGGCGAGCGTCAGCGGCGCGAAGCCGGTCCATCCGGAGATGCCGACGCCGACCTTGACGTCATCCGCGAACGCGCCTGTGGACGCGAGCAACACTGCGATTGCGGGCAATAGCTTGAAGGAACGCATGATTGTCGACCCCTTGAACGATGGATTGAATCCAGTTGATGTCTTCACGTCAGTCGCGGCGGATTGCCGCATGAGGCATGTCGGCGGATGATGGCCCATGATGCATTGCATGAAATATGCCGCGCAAGCTGCCCTCAGCCTCCCTTGAAGCGAGCCACCAGGCGATGCGTCTCGCCCGGATAATGCAGCCGCACCGCCGTTACCGTGCGCGCGCTGCGCCAGGTGTAGCGGTCGATCACGAGACAGGGCGCGCCGACCGCGATGTCGAGCGCCTCGGCCGTGCGATCGTCGGCGACGACGGCGCTGATCGTATGCTCGGCTTCGGTCCACGGCACATGGTGCAGCAGCCATGATCCCGGCGGCTCGCGGGCGAAGTCGGCGGTTGCAGCTTCCGGGACCGTGGAGAGATCGATCAGCCTGTCCTCGACGGCGAACGGCACATTGTCGGCGCTGTGCCGGCAGGCGATCGCGACCACCTTGCCGGCCTTGTCCATGCCGAGCCGGGCGCGATCGGCTGACGTCGCGGTACGGCGTCGGCAATCGATCAGCTGATAGCCATAGCTGCGGCCGAGCGCGGTGATCTCGGCGCGGATGTCGGCGATCTTGAGCACCGCCGACAGATGCTGCGGACGGCGCACGAAGCTGCCGGCACGGCGCCGCCGCTCGATCAGGTCGGCCTGCGCCAGCTCCGACAACGCTTTGTTCACCGTCATGCGCGAGCAGCGATAGCGCGCCATCAGCTGGTGCTCGAACGGAATGCGATGCCCGGGCGGCCATTCGCCGGTCAGGATCCGGGTCTCGATGTCGAGCCGGATGCGCTTGTAGAGCGTCGGCTTGCCGGCTGCATTCGGCTTGGCCTGGTCGGAGGCGAGACTCATGCGACGAGCCTCCGCACGCTGGCATTGAACCGCTCGCGCACCTTGTCGCGCAGCCGGTGCCGTCCGCCCGCGACCACCTTGTCGCCGCCGGCCCAGACGCAATCGATCGCGTCGCTGCCAGTCGCAAACAGCCAGCCATCGAGAACCGCATCGCCCGACCGTCCCGCCAGCGACGGATGCGCGGTGTCGAGGCTGACGATGTCGGCGCGCGCGCCGGGCGCGAGCCCAGCCTTGGTCTGTGCCAGGGCCTGCGCGCCGCCCGCGAGCGCATGGTCGAACAGCGCGCGGCCGGTGGATGCGCCGGGACGCCCCGAGAGCACATTGCGCTCGCGGTGCTTCAGCCGCTGTCCGTATTCAAGCTGACGCAGCTCGTCAGCGACGCCGACCAGCACGTTGGAATCGGTTCCAATGCCGAACCGGCCGCGCGCCGCGAGGAATTCGCGCGCGGAAAAGATGCCGTCGCCGAGACTTGCTTCGGTGACGGGGCAAAGGCCGGCAACCGCGCCGCTGCGTGCGAGCGCTGTGACTTCCTGCTCCGTCATGTGGGTCGCGTGAATCAGGCACCAGCGTTGATCGACGGGCGCATGTTCGAGCAGCCATTGCACCGGCCGCTGTCCCGACCAGGCGAGGCAATCCTCGACCTCGCGCACCTGTTCGGCGGCGTGGATGTGGATCGGGTCCGCCTTGGCAAGCGGAATGATGGCCGCGAGCTCGTCGGGTGCTACTGCCCGCAGGCTATGCGGAGCGATGCCGATGTTGGCGCCGGGTAGATCTCGGATTGCCTCGCGCGAGGCAGTCATCAGCGCGGCAAACTGATCGACCGAGCAAATGAAGCGGCGCTGCCCGGCATGCGGTGCGGCGCCGCCGAACGTGCTGTGGGCATAGAAACTCGGCAGCAGCGTGAGCCCGATGCCGGAGGCGCCGGCGGCCTCTGTGATGCGCACGGCCATCTCGGCGGGATTGGCGTAGGGCGCGCCGTCCAGATCATGGTGCAGATAGTGGAACTCGCCGACGCGGGTAAAGCCGCGCTCGAGCATCTCGACATAGAGCAGGGTTGCGACGGCGGCGACGTCGTCCGGTGTCATGGTCAGCGCGAAGCGATACATCGTCTCGCGCCAGGTCCAGAACGTATCGGTCGTGTCGCCGCGCAGTTCGGCGAGGCCCGCCATGCCGCGCTGAAACGCGTGGCTATGCAGGCTCGCCAATCCCGGAACCGCCAGTTGGTGACGTTCGTCGCCGGCGGCCGGCGCGACGCCCGCCGTCACCGAGGCGATCGCGCCATCGGCGACGACGACCTGCACGTCATTGGCCCAGCCCGAAGGCAGCAGCGCGAATGCGAAATGCAGTCGTGTCATTTTTCCACGCCGGCTGGACAGAACCCGGACACGATTATATGTCTAGACATATAAGTCAAGCATCCCACATCGAGGGGACGATCGCATGGCAGAGCGCTTCGACCGTATCTGGCACAACGCCCGGCTCGCCACGATGTGCGGCGACCGCGCCGATCTCGGCGAGATCGAGCGGGGGCTGATCGCGGCGCGCGACGGCCGCATCGTCTATGCCGGCGCGCAGTCGGATTTTCCCGTGGATGCGGACGCCGTTGAACGGATCGATTGCGCCGGCCGCTGGATCACGCCTGGGCTCGTCGATTGCCACACCCATCTCGTCTTCGGCGGCAACCGCGCGCACGAGTTCGAGCTGCGCCTGAAAGGCGCAAGCTATGAGGAGATCGCGCGCGCCGGCGGCGGCATCGTCTCGACCGTCGCGGCGACACGCAGCGCGACCGAGGCGGAGCTCGTCGCCGGCGCGCTGCCGCGGCTCGACGCGCTGATCGGCGAGGGCGCAACCACCGTCGAGATCAAGTCCGGCTATGGCCTCAATGCCGAGACCGAGATGCGGCAGCTTGCGGCGGCGCGCAGCCTCGCCCGCCTGCGGCAGGTTGCGATCCGCACGTCGTTCCTCGGAGCGCATGCGCTGCCGCTGGAGTCCAATGGCGACAAGGACCGTTACATCGATCTGGTCTGCAACGAGATGCTGCCGGCCGTGGCCAAGGCCGGCCTTGCCGATGCCGTCGACGGCTTTATGGAGGGGATCGCGTTTTCCGGAGAGCAGACGGCACGGGTGTTCGAGGCGGCGCGCGCGTTGGGACTGCCCGTCAAGCTGCATGCGGATCAGCTGTCCAATCTCGGCGGCGCGGCGCTGGCCGCAAGATTTTCGGCACTCTCAGCCGATCATCTCGAGCACACCGACGAAGCTGGCGCCGTGGCGATGGCGAAGGCCGGCACCGTCGCGGTCCTGCTGCCCGGCGCGTTCTATTTCATTCGTGAGACGCACAAGCCGCCGGTCGAGCTGTTTCGTACCCACGGTGTGAACATGGCGCTGGCGACCGATTGCAATCCGGGCAGCTCGCCGCTCACCTCGCTGCTGCTGGCGATGAACATGGGTGCAACGCTGTTCCGGATGACGGTCGCCGAATGCCTCACAGGGGTGACGCGGGAAGGCGCGCGTGCGCTCGGCATGCTCGCCGAGACCGGCACGTTAGAGGCCGGCAAGTGGTGCGATCTGGCGATCTGGGACATCGAGCGTCCGGCCGAACTGGTCTACCGCATCGGCTTCAACCCGCTGCACAGCCGGGTGTGGAGGGGGCAATGAACGATCGGGATGCACCTGTCGTCGTGACGCCCGGAACGGTCGGCCTCGACGTCCTGGCGCGCGTGCTCGCCGGCGCGTCCATCGTGCTCGATCCTTCGTGCTGGCCGCGCGTCGAGGCGGCCGCGGAGATCGTGGCGAAGGCGGCGCGCATCGACATTCCCGTCTACGGCATCAATACCGGTTTCGGGAAGCTGGCATCGACGCGCATCGCGCCCGACCAGACCGCGCTGCTTCAGCGCAACCTCATCCTGTCGCACTGCTGCGGAGTCGGTCCGAACACGCCCGAGCCGATCGTGCGCCTGATGATGGCGTTGAAAGTGATTTCGCTCGGTCGCGGCGCATCCGGCGTGCGCCGCGAGGTGATCGAGCAGTTGCAGGGCATGCTGGCGCACGGTGTCACTCCGCTGGTGCCGCAGCAGGGCTCGGTCGGTGCCTCCGGCGATCTCGCGCCGCTCGCTCATATGACCGCGGTCATGATCGGGGAGGGGCAGGCAATCCTTGATGGCAAAGCCGTGACGGGCCGCGAAGCGCTTGCGGCTGCCGACCTCGCGCCGTTGACGCTCGGCCCCAAGGAGGGGCTCGCGCTGATCAACGGCACGCAGTTTTCCACCGCCTATGCCATCTCCGGCCTGCTGCGTGCGCATCGCCTGGCGTGTGCCGCGCTGGTGACCGGTGCGTTGTCGGTCGATGCGGCGATGGCGTCGACGGTGCCGTTTCGCCCAGAGATCCAGTCCTTGCGTGGCCATGACGGGCAGATCGCCGCGGCTGCTGCCTTGACCGCACTGCTCGACGGCAGTGACATCAGGCAATCGCATCTCGAAGGCGACGAGCGTGTGCAGGATCCGTATTGCCTGCGCTGCCAGCCGCAGGTCGCGGGCGCCGTGCTCGACCTGCTCGCGCAAGCCGCGCGCGGGCTGACCATTGAGGCCAATGCCGTGACGGATAACCCGCTGGTTCTGGTGGAGACCGGCGAGATCGTGTCAGGCGGCAATTTCCACGCTGAACCGGTGGCGTTCGCCGCCGACCAGATCGCGCTGGCGCTCGCGGAGATCGGCGCGACCAGCGAGCGCCGGATCGCGACCCTCGTCGATCCCGCCTTGAACTTCGGCCTGCCGCCGTTCCTGACGCCCGAACCCGGCATCAACTCCGGGTTCATGATCGCCGAGGTAACGGCCGCGGCGCTCTATGCCGAGAACAAGCAACGTGCATTGCCTTGCTCGATCGACTCCACGCCGACCAGCGCCAACCAGGAGGATCACGTCTCGATGGCCGCCCATGCCGCGCGCCGGCTGTCGGACATGGCCGACAATCTCGCCGTCATCCTCGGCATCGAGCTGCTGGTCGCCGCGCAGGGCATCACGCTACGCGCGCCACATGCGACCAGCGCACCGCTCGCGGCGGTCATTGCCGTGCTGCGGCAGCACGTTCCCGCACTCGCCGCCGACCGCTACATGGCCGACGATCTCGCGCGGGCCGCATCGCTGATCGAAGCCGACGCATTGCCCGCCGCCGCGATCGCGGTGCTTCCGAGCGATCCATTTCCAAAACTTGCTTAGCCGACAGGAACATCCGTCATGAACCGCCGACTGGATAACGAACGCATCATCCGTGCACCCCGCGGCACCGACATCAGCGCCAAGAGCTGGCTGACGGAAGCGCCGCTGCGCATGCTGATGAACAATCTGGACCCTGATGTCGCCGAGCGACCGAGCGAGCTCGTGGTCTATGGCGGCATCGGCCGTGCGGCGCGCGACTGGGAGAGCTTTGACCGCATTGCCGCCTCGTTGCGCAAGCTCGAGGGCGACCAGACGCTGCTGGTGCAATCCGGCAAGCCGGTCGGCATTTTCCGCACCCATGCCGACGCGCCGCGCGTTCTGATCGCGAATTCCAACCTGGTGCCGCATTGGGCGACGCTCGATCATTTCAACGAGCTCGACCGGCAGGGCCTGATGATGTTCGGTCAGATGACGGCAGGCTCATGGATCTATATCGGCAGCCAGGGCATCGTGCAGGGGACCTATGAGACGTTCGTCGAGGTCGGCCGCCGGCATTATGGCGGCAGTCTCGCCGGCAAATGGATCCTGACGGCGGGCCTCGGCGGCATGGGCGGTGCCCAGCCGCTGGCCGCGACGATGGCCGGTGCGTCGATGCTCGCCGTCGAATGCCAGCCGAGCCGCATCGAGATGCGGCTACGCACAGGCTATCTCGACCGCCAGGCGGCGACGCTCGATGAAGCGCTGGCGATCATTGCTGAAGCGGTCAAAAGCCAGAAGCCGGTGTCGGTCGGCCTGCTCGGCAATGCAGCCGAGATCTTTCCCGAGCTGGTGCGCCGCGGCGTGCGCCCGGACGTCGTCACTGACCAGACCAGCGCGCATGATCCGATCAACGGCTATCTGCCCAAGGGATGGACGCTCGCCGATTGGGAAGCCAAACGCGCGGCTGATCCGAAGTCGGTCGAGACGGCAGCCAAGACCTCGATGGTCGATCACGTCCAGGCCATGCTGGATTTCCACGCGCAGGGAATCCCGACGCTCGACTACGGCAACAACATCCGCCAGATGGCCAAGGACATGGGCCTGAACGAGGCGTTCGATTTTCCGGGTTTCGTTCCGGCCTATATCCGTCCGCTGTTCTGCCGCGGCGTGGGACCGTTCCGCTGGGCGGCGCTGTCGGGCGATCCCGAGGACATCTTCAAGACCGATGCCAAGGTCAAGGAGTTGATGCCCAACGACAGCCACCTGCACAATTGGCTCGACATGGCCAAGGCGCGCATCAAGTTTCAGGGACTGCCGGCGCGGATTTGCTGGGTCGGGCTCGGCGACCGCCATCGGCTTGGCCTTGCCTTCAACGAGATGGTGGCGCGCGGCGAACTCAAGGCACCGATCGTGATCGGGCGCGATCATCTCGACAGCGGCTCGGTGGCGAGCCCGAACCGCGAGACCGAGGCGATGCGCGACGGCTCCGACGCGGTGTCCGACTGGCCGCTGCTCAATGCTTTGCTCAACTGCGCGAGCGGCGCCACCTGGGTGTCGCTGCATCACGGTGGCGGCGTCGGCATCGGCTATTCGCAGCACGCCGGCATGGTGATCGTCGCCGACGGCACGCCGGAGGCGGCGCGCCGGCTCGAGCGTGTGCTGTGGAACGACCCGGCGACGGGCGTCATGCGCCACGCCGACGCCGGCTATGACACGGCGATCGAGTGCGCCCGCGCCAACGGGCTCGATCTGCCCAGCCTGCGCTGAGGGGACTCTTGATCGGGAGTTGTTCGCGGGTTCAGCGGCATCTCCCGATCGGGGCGCAGGTTAACGAGCAATCTCGTCGCAGCTCTCAACCTTCCGGTTGATGTACGCGACGTGACCGGCCGGACATGCCTTGATACGGGAAATCGGTGGTGCAGCTACCGGAGATAGGTGGCCCGTGGAGCGCTGCACCTGTGATCCGTCGCGGGTGACACATTAGTCTGCCTGCTTTCGCGTCAGCTTCGCTGACAGGATGAGCGGCCGGGGTCCTTGTCTCGCGGCAGATGGCATGCAATCTTCCGCAGCCGGCAATGCTGTTCGAGAGCAACAAGAACAATAATCCCTCTCGTCCCTCCAATTCTGTCGAGGGCCTGATCATGTCGAACCTTTCCCAGACGACATCCGCTCCGTGGCGGATAGGAGTGCTGTTCTCGCGAACCGGCTTCATGTCGGTCATCGAGGAGACCCAGTATCAGGGCACGCAACTCGCGATCGAAGAGGTGAATGAAGCGGGCGGCGTCTGCGGCCGTGAGCTGGTTCCCGTTGCCTATGACCCCGGATCGGACTCGGCTGCCTATGGCCATTACGCCAAGCGGCTGATGATCGAAGATCAGGTCAGCACGATCTTCGGCTGCTACACCTCGTCGAGCCGCAAGGCGGTGTTGCCGGTGGTCGAACGGCTGAACGGTCTGCTCTGGTATCCGACGCTTTACGAAGGGTTCGAGGCGTCGCCCAACGTCATCTACACCGGCGCCTCGCCCAACCAGAACAGCCTCGCGCTGTGCCGATATTTGATGGATACGTTCGGAACACGGTTCTATTTCGTGGGGTCGGATTACATCTATCCGCGCGAGTCCAACCGGGTGATGCGGGAGCTACTCAAGAGCAATGGCGGCTCGGTCGTTGGCGAGCGCTATGTCAATGTCTATGCGCGCTGGCAGGATTTTGTGCCGATCATCCAGGATATCAAGCGTGTCAGGCCCGACGTGATCTTCTCGACCGTCGTCGGCGAGGGCACGGTGTTCCTCTATCAGGCCTATGCGAATGTCGGGCTCGATCCAAAGCAGGTGCCGATCGCCAGCCTGACCACGACGGAAGCCGAAATCGCCGCCATGGGCTTCGACGTCGGCGAGGGACACGTCACGGCGGCATCGTACTTCCAGGGCGTCGAGGGCAGCGCCAACAATGCGTTTGTGCAGCGCTTCAAGAAGCGGTTCGGCGCCGATATCTCGACCAACATGTGCGCCGAGGCGTCGTACTTCCAGCTGCATCTGTTTGCCAAAGCGCTTGAGCAGGTCAATTCGCTCGACACCGAAGTGCTCCGCTCGATGGTGTTCGGCACCAGCTTTGATGCACCGCAAGGTGCGGTCACCGTCAACCCGATGTCGGGTCATACCGACCTCTGGACCCGCATCGGGCGCGCCAACCGCCAGGGGCAGTTCGATGTCGTCAGCCAGTCGAAGGAGCCGGTGCATGCGGATCCGTTCCTGATCGGATATGGTCGTGCAACGCAAACAGGAAGCGTCCAATGAACGAAATGTCGCGTAAGCCGTCGCTGAGCCGAGACGTCGGCGGACGCAAGACCATGGTTCAGGAACTTGCCGATCTGTCGGCGGTGGTGGTCGCGCCGGTCGACGATCAGGTCGGCATGTTGCTGCGCGAGTTGCAGCGGTTCCGGATGCGGGTGCGGCAGGTCTGGCCGATGCCGGAGAGCGTGCCGGCCGATGCCGACGTAGTGTACTGCGAATATTCTCCTGACCTGGCGCGGCGCCTGCCATGGATTCCCGGCGATGCGCGCTCGGCGCTGGTTGTGATCCTGCCGGCGACGGAAACCGTTCACGCCGATGCGCTGTGTCATGCGACGCCGAACGCCGTTCTGCCGCGGCCGTTCACGCAGAATGCCGTGCTGTCCAGCCTGGTGCTGGCGCGCAGTCAATTTGGTTATGAACGGCGGCTTCGCAGCAAGATCGAGAAGCTCGACGACAATCTGCGCTCGATGCGCACGGTGGAGCGCGCCAAGGCGATCCTGATGGCGACGCGGCAGATGCCGGAAACCGAGGCCTATGGCTTCATTAGACGACAGGCGATGGATCGTCGCGTGTCGGCAAGTGCAGTCGCCGCGGCGATTGTTGACTCGTTCGAACTGCTTGGCTACGATCATCAACAGTAAGCCCCAATAGCGGGGCCGGCGGCGACAGCGCCGCCTTCGACACAACCGGCAACAAAGCCCTCCCAATGCTCGCGTAAGCGCGCATCGGGAGGGTTTTTTGTTTTTTCAGTCCTGAAGGGAGCTAGGGATGAGCATTTCACGGCGGACTTTGCTGAGGAATACCGCGGCGCTTGGCGCATTTGCCGGCGCCGGACTGCCGCACATCTGGATCAAGAACGCCGACCTTGCTTACGCCGCCGGCGGCGAGATCAAGGTCGGCGTGCTGTTCTCGCTGACCGGAACGACCGCGATCATCGAGGAATCGCTCAACAAGGCGACGCTGCTCGCCATCGAGGAGATCAATGCCGCAGGCGGTATCAAGGGCAGCAAGATCGTGCCGATCGTCGAGGACCCCGCGTCCGATCCGGCGACCTTCTCGGAGAAGGCCCGCAAGCTCGTCGTCGGCGACAAATGCGTCAGTGTGTTCGGCTCCTACACCTCGGCAAGCCGCAAGGCGGTGCTCCCGGTGTTCGAGCGGCAGAACAATCTCTATTGGTATCCGACGCTCTATGAAGGCCGCGAGTGCTCGAAGAACGTCATCTACACCGGCGCGGTGCCGAACCAGCAGCAGGACGAGTTCGTGCCCTGGCTGGTCAAGAAGTTCGGCAAGAAGTTCTACCTGATCGGCTCCAACTACATCTATCCGAAGGAAGAGAACAACTACTGCAAGAAGCTGCTTGAAAAACTCGGCGGCGAGGTCGTGGCGGAAGAATATGTGCCGCTCGGTCATTCCGAATTCTCTTCCGTCATCAACAAGATCCGCTCGACGCAGCCGAACGTGATCTTCTCCACCGTGGTCGGCGATTCCGTGGTCGCGCTGCATCGTCAGTACAAGGCGGCCGGCCTTGATCCCGAGAAGATGCCGATGGCGAGCCTGACGACCTCCGAGAACGAAGTCGCCGCGATGGGCGGCGAGGCGGCCGCCGGTCACTTCACCTCGGCGCCTTACTTCATGGTGTACAAGTCGCCGGAGAACGAGAAGTTCGTCGAGGCCTACAAGAAGCGCTGGGGCGCCGACAAGGTGACGCATTTCGTGTCGGAGGCCTGCTACTTCCAGACCTACCTGTTCAAGCAGGCGGTCGAGAAGCTCGCGACCAGCGACCTCACACCGCCGAATATCCGCGACGCGGTCAAGGGCCAGGAAGTGATTGCACCGCAGGGCAAGGTCCGGATCGAGCCGGAGAACCTGCACACCTGGCTGTGGCCCAAGATCGCGCAGGCGAAGTCGAACGGACAGTTCGAGATTCTGGTCGAGGCCAAGGAGTGGCTGAAGCCGGTGCCTTACGCGGCCTATCCCGGACAGTCATGCACCGAGAAGGGCCTGGTCGAGAAGAGCTGACGACGGCGGCTGACGAAGGCCGTCGGCGTGCGGCGCCGGCGGCCGGCGTCCCGAAACGAATGCGGCCTCTCGCACGAACGGGTGCGAGGGGCAGGGCGCACAAAACGAACATCGAAAACGGATCCCGACGTGGACCAATTCATCGAACAAATCGTCACCGGCCTCAGCATCGGATCGATCCTGCTGCTGGTCGCGCTGGGCCTGTCGATCATCTACGGCTCGATGGGCATCATCAATCTCGCCCATGGCGAGTTCGTGATGCTCGGCGCCTACGCGGCCTGGGTGTTCCATACTTATCTCGGGCTCGGCCTGCTGGCGAGCCTGGTGCCGATCTTCCTCGTGGTCGCCGCGTTCGGCTGGGTCATCGAGCGTTATGTCCTGAGCCTGCTCAACAACCGACCGCTGGACACGATTCTTGCGACCTGGGGCGTCGGCATCATGCTGCAGCAGGCGGTGCGGCTGATGGTCGGCAGCGAACTGCGCTACGTGCAGCTACCGCCCGCGCTGTCCGACAGCATGGACGTGTTCGGCATCCCGGTATCGTCCTATCGGGTGTTCCTGTTCGTGGTGTCGATCGCACTGTTCGTCGCGACCTGGTTGCTGATGAACCGCACCACGGTCGGAATGAAGTTGCGCGCGATCATCCAGGACCGTTCCGTCGCCGCCTCGTTCGGCATCAACGCCAAACGGGTCTATGCGCTGACTTTCGCCTATGGCGCGGGACTGGCGGGACTGGCCGGCGCGCTGGTGTCGCCGCTCAAGAGCGTGTCGCCCGATATGGGCACCGGCTATGTGGTCGATGCCTTCATGGTGGTCGTGCTCGGCGGCGTGCAGAGCCTCGCCGGCACCGTGGCGAGCGCCTTCATCCTCGGCGAGCTCTCCGGCGGCATTGCGTTCCTGCAGAACGACACGGTGGCCAAGGCGATCGTGCTGCTCGCCATCGTCGTGCTCATCCGCTTCCGCCCCGAGGGGCTTTTCACCGCACGCGTGCGGGCCTGAGACAGATCGCTCATCTATGCCGTCGCATGTTCCTAACTCCAGCGGATTGCAGCGCCTGATCGCGCAGCTTGCGCCTCTGCTGATCGTCTGCGCCGCGGTGTTCGCGCTGCCGGTGCTGCTCAACAACGACTTCCTGCTCAACAAGGTCGCGCGTTATCTGGTGCTGGGAATCCTCACGGTATCGCTCGGGCTGTCCTGGGGATTCGGCGGCATCCTGAATCTCGGCCAGGCGATGAGCTTCGGGCTCGGCTCCTACGCCATGGCAATGGCGCTCAAGCTCAAGACCGTGCCGGTGCATACGGGAGCTAGCGGACTGCCGGACTTCATGGTCTGGAACAATGTCCAGCATTTGCCGTGGTTCTGGGAGCCGTTCCGCTCGCTGACCTTCGCGATCGCCGCGGGCCTGATCGTGCCGGCGCTGGTTGCGGCGGCGCTCGGCTGGTTCATGTTCCGGGGGCGCGTCACCGGCGTCTATGTCTCGATCATCACGCTCGCCACCATGGTGGTGATCAATCTCGTGATCATCGACCAGCAGAGCTACACCGGCGGCTTCAACGGCATCACCGATCTCGCCCAGCTCGAGATCTTCGGCGTCGCGTTCGATGCCTATGGCCGCGCAACCTACTATCTCGTCGCCAGCTGTGTCCTGCTCAGCCTGCTTGTCGCCTTTGCCTTCACAAGAACCAAGGCCGGTCTGATCGTGCAGGCGATCCGCGACCATGAGAGCAGGGTGCGCTACTTCGGCTACGACGTCGCGCTCTACCAGATCTTCGTGTTCGCGCTGTCGGCGGCGATCGCGGGCCTTGCCGGCATGCTCTACACGGTGGTGATGGAGTTTGCCTCGCCGACCTTCCTCGGCGTGCAGCTCTCGCTTTCGGTGGTGGTGTGGTGCGCGGTCGGCGGCCGGCAGAGCCTGGTCGGTGCGTTCCTTGGCGCGGTGCTGGTGGCGGGCATGCAGGGCGCGCTGTCGGAGTCCGCTGCGTTCCTAGAGACCTGGACGCTGGTGATGGGCGCGCTGTTCGTGCTCGTGGTGCTGTTCCTGCCGAAGGGGCTCGCCGGTCTTGCGCAAGCCGTCCTGCGCTGGATCGTGCAGCGCCGCCAGGCGGCCGCGGGCGGGGTGGCGCAAGGCGTCGGCCAGACGGAGGGCAGCACATGAGCTCCCATCTCGATCTCCGCGACGTTTCGGTCAGCTTCAACGGCTTCAAGGCGCTCAATTCACTCAACATGAGCGTGCGCAAGGGCGAACTGCGCTGCCTGATCGGGCCGAACGGCGCCGGCAAGACCACGGCGCTGGACATCATCTGCGGCAAGGTGAAGCCGAGCGCCGGTACGGTGAGCTTCGATGGCACCGCGCTGCAGGATCTCGAGGAGTACGAAATCGCCCGCGCCGGCGTCGGCCGCAAGTTCCAGGTGCCGAGTGTGTTCCGCGAGCTTTCGGTCAGCGAGAATCTCGACGTGGCGCGGGCGCGCCGCACCTCCGTGCTTGGCAATTTGCGCTGGAATATCGGCAACTCAGGGCGCGAGCATGTCGAGCGTCTGGCCGAACTGGTCGGGCTCACCGAGCAGCTCGACCGGCCGGCCGCCTACCTGTCGCACGGTCAGACCCAGTGGCTGGAGATCGGCATGCTGGTCGCCCAGGACGCCGAGCTGATCCTGATGGACGAGCCCACCGCGGGCATGACAGCGCAGGAAACCCGCAAGACCGCCGAATTGTTCGCACGGCTGAAGGGCAAGCACACGCTGATCGTGGTCGAGCACGACATGGGCTTCGTCAAGGCGATCGGCGACATCATCTCGGTGATGCATATGGGCCAGATGCTGGCCGAGGGCACCGCGGCGGAAGTGGAGGCCCATCCGGAAGTGCGCCGCGCCTATCTCGGATCGGGAGGCATCAGCCATGCTTGAGCTGACCGACGTCGACGCCTTCTACGGCAACAGCCGCGCCCTCCAGGGCATCAACCTGACGGTTGGCAATGGCGAATTCCTCTCGGTGCTCGGTCGCAACGGCGTCGGCAAGACCACGCTGATGCGTAGCATCCTCGGCCTGATGGACCGGTGTACCGGACGGCTGTCGCTCGACGGTGCCGACATCTCGCCGCTGCGGACCTATCAGCGCGCCAAGGCCGGTATTGCCTACGTGCCGCAGGGCCGCGGGATTTTGCCGCGCTTCACCGTGCGGGAAAACCTGACGCTCGGGACCTTCGCCGCGAAATCGGCCAACGGCATCGAGGAGTGGGTGCTCGAGCTGTTTCCGGTACTCAAGGACTTTCTCAATCGCTATGGCGGCAACCTCTCCGGCGGCCAGCAGCAGCAGCTTGCGATCGCGCGTGCGCTGCTGGCCAAGCCCAAGGTCATCCTGCTGGACGAGCCGACCGAGGGTATCCAGCCAAACATCGTCGAGCAGATCGAGGACGTGATCGTCAGCCTCAATCGCGAGCGCGGCATCACGGTCGTACTGGTCGAACAGAATGTCGCGTTCGCGCGGCGTGCGTCTCATCGCTTCGCGCTGCTCGAAAAGGGACGCGTCGTCGCCAAGGGCGCGATCGGTGAGCTCACCGATGATCTCATCCAGCTGCACATGGCCGTGTAGCGGGAATTATCGCTCAGGAAAGGGAGTCGAGACATGTTGCATGGAGACATATCGAGCAGCAAGGACACGGTCGGCGTTGCCGTGGTCAATTACAAGATGCCGCGCCTGCACACCAAGGCCGAGGTGCTGGATAACGCGCGCAACATCGCCAAGATGGTCGAGGGCATGAAGCTCGGCCTCCCGGGCATGGATCTCGTGATCTTTCCGGAATACTCGACCCACGGCATCATGTACGACTCCAAGGAGATGTACGAGACCGCGTCGTCGGTACCGGGTGAGGAAACCCGCATCTTCGCGGACGCCTGCCGCAAGGCCAAGGTCTGGGGCGTGTTCTCGCTGACCGGCGAGCGCCACGAGGAGCATCCCAACAAGGCGCCGTACAACACGCTGATCCTGATGAACGACAAGGGCGAGATCGTCCAGAAGTATCGCAAGATCATGCCGTGGGTGCCGATCGAGGGCTGGTATCCCGGCGATTGCACCTATGTCTCGGACGGGCCGAAGGGGCTGAAGATCAGCCTGATCA